>NZ_JACSMT010000002.1:0-167557 GCF_018618815.1 Exiguobacterium sp. s128
AATTAGGCTACCTGACACCTAAAAAATATGGTGTACTGGCAGCCTAATCAAGGTGTTTTATATGTGTCTCATATTGCTAGGTCAGTCTAGATCTGACCTTTTTTTTTGACTTTCCAGCTAAAAAAGCGCCGATAAACTGATCAAGTTTACCGACGCTTTCCTTGCAGAAAGATTATTTAGATGTCTGTAAAAAACGTAACAGATCTCCATAGATGACTTTATCAGACAGTCCGAGTTCTTTTTCAGACTGCTTGACAGACTCTTTACAGATTGCGCCAACTTGTTCATCTGTGACTTCTTCACCTGTTTTACGGTCGTAACACGTTTCTTGTGTGTACACCGTTTTGTCGGTGATAACAGAACCGTCACGGAACAACGCATAATCTTTATGTTCTTTTGAGAACAAATCTGTTCCGAACAGGACTTCATCTTTAAAATCGTGGCCTAGTAGATTCAGCAACGTCGGTTTGATGTCGATTTGACTTGCGACATCATCGTGTTTTACACCTTTATCTTGTCCAGGTAAGTGGATGACAAACGGAACACGTTGAAGTTGTGCGACATCGTACGGTGTCAATTCATCTTTTTCCAACAATTCTGCCATCGCAGCATTATGATTCGTCGAGATACCATAATGATCTCCGTACACCATTAGGATCGTATCGTCCCATGTGCCGTCTTTCTTTAAACCTTCAATGAACTTACCAAGCGCCATATCTTGATATGCAAGTGCTTGTACATAATGGTTTAATGTCGTTGAACTCGTTTCAAGCGGTGGAACGAGCTCATCTTCAGGTTTTGGCATTTCAAACGGATAATGGTTCGTAAGTGTGATGAATTTTGAATAGAATGGTCGTGGAAGATCTTTGAGCATCGGTAACGATTGCTCGAAGAACTTATCATCAAGTAGACCCCATTCTGTCAAATCGTCCGGATCCCCTAGGTCATAATCGGTTTCCGAGAAGAAACGATCGACACCAAAGCTATTGTAGACAATGTCACGGTTCCAGAAGGATTTATTATTCGCATGGAATACAGCTGAGTAATAACCATCTTCTTTTAACATCTCCGGCGTCGCACGGAATTCGTTTTCTCCGTTCGTAAAGAATGCCGCTCCTCGACCTAATGGATAAATCGAGTTTTCAAGAATGAATTCTGCATCCGCTGTTTTCCCCTGCCCAGTATTGTGGTAGAAGTTATCCCAGTAATGTGATTCTTTGATTAGCTTGTTGAGATTCGGTGTGATTTCTTGACCGTTTGGTACTTTTAAGCCGACTGCAAACGATTGAGCCGACTCAAACGAAATCACGATGACGTTTTTCCCTTCGTATTTGCCGAACATCGCTGGATTCGGTTTTGCATATTTTGCATCCGCAAAACTTTGGACTTCAGAAAGTTCCGAGCTGTCGGCCAATGCTTTTTGCGCCGACGTTTTCGACTGGATCAACGCATCATACATGTGGAAATTAAAAGTACCGATGTTTTTGACGAGCAATTCACGGTCAAATGCACGTGTCAGTAATTCTGGACGTTCTGTTTCAGCAAGTGCTAAGTTTCCTAAGAAAACAGCCGTTGCCGCTACGAACGCTAAGATCGCACGTCCACGTGACGCGATGTTCTTCGACAGATCCATTTTTCTAAGGAAGAATGGAAGAATCAATAGATCACCGACAATCAATAGATCTGCCCACGTCAGTAACGAACCGAGTGAGGCGGATACCGTCTCTGCATTTGATGTTTGGAAGAGAACCGGTAACGTCAAATAATCATTGAAGAAACGGAAGAAAATAATATCCGCATACAGTATCAATGTCGCAACGACAAGTGTACCGTAGATAAACCATTTTTGGACGTTTCCACGGAAGAAGAAACTAAATCCAAACATGAACAACGCCGAACTGATCGGATTAATCAGTAAAATGAATGCTTGTGCCGAGTTCGTCACAGGCACATTGAAAAAGAGCGTATACGCCAGATACGTCTTTAACCAAATCAATAGTGTCGCAATCCAAAAGACTTTGTGCTCTTTATAGGTGCTGCGAACACCTTGACCCACCTTTAGTCGCATACGCGACCAGATGCCAGAGTCTTGCTGCATAAAAACCTGCCTCCTAATATACGTGTGTCCTTTATATCGAACTTTTACACGACTTACATGCCTTATCTATTTATACCCGTATCACGTGAAAATTTTACGCCTACTTTTACAAAAATGCAACCGGAATCCGGTCGATACTTAACAATCACATACTTTTATTACGTTTGTAAATAAAAAAAAGATTCGAAATATCGAATCTTTTTTTAAAACTTCGTGTAATTATTTTTTTAGGAACATCTGTTTTGCGAGCCATGCACAACCAATGACACCCGCATCATTGCCCAGTTCAGCGATTTTAAATGTCGTTGATGCAAAGACACGCGGCAAGGCAAATCGTTTAAATGTTTCTTTTAACGGCGTCATCAAAGCATCACCGGCTTTTGAGACCCCACCGCCAATGACGATGATTTCAGGATTAAGACTGTTTGCCAAATTCGAAATCGCGAGTCCAAGGTGGAAGGCCACCTCTTCGACGACTTCCGTCGCAATGGCATCTCCTTTTGAATAGGCATCAAAAACATCCTTTGCCGTCACCGCTTGAATTTCATTTAAAAGCGTGACTTGCCCTTTTCGTTTCTCAAGACCTAACCGTGCTACACCGGTGGCAGAAGCGATCGTCTCGAGACAGCCTTTACGCCCACATCCGCACATGACGCCACCTTCAGGCAACATCGTGATATGTCCGATTTCCCCTGCCATACCGACCGTCCCATGAACGATTTGACCATTGGTGATCAATCCACCCCCGACGCCCGTACCAAGTGTCACTGCAAGTAGTTCCGTCGCACCACTGCCCGCACCTTTCCACATCTCGCCGATTGCTGCCGCGTTGGCATCATTCTCGATGACGGCCGGCAAGCCCGTCAATCGTTCGAATTCGCCAACCAGTTCGAAGTTGTTCCAGCCGATATTGACCGCTTTTTCGACGACACCCGTATTGAAATCGATGAATCCCGGTGCCCCGATTCCCGCTCCGACAAAGTCTTCGACTCGTTTCTTACTTTGTTGACACTTCTCAAAAAACGAACGTGCGATGTCTTTCGGAATTTGTTCTCCATCATTCAAGATGACCGTCTCGATTTCCCACTTCTCTACAATGATGCCTTGCAGATCCAAAATCGCCATTTTGACTGTCGTACCACCAATATCTACACCGAGTAACCACTTCATCGTCATTGCTCCCTTATGATAAAAAATTTCGCTCCCCTTATTTTAGCTGATTCGTCAGCTAGTGCAAAGGGTTGCACAAGCTTTTCAACCTTTTCTTGATTGCTGTAATTCATATGCCAAAATAATTTTTGCTGAATCATACTGTTTTTTCTCGAGCACACCTGCTTGATCGAGTTCATCGAGTTCCAGCATCATCATCGCGATATCCGATTCTCGGTCCCCGAGATACACAATCGTCCCATAGGATTTGAGTAACTGTTGGACATCATAAAGTGTTTTCATCGTTCATCGGCTCCTTCACGAATGCATCAAGTAAATCATATGTGGCTTGAAGCGATGTTTCATGTGTCCGCTCGTACGAATGACTTGATTCAATACCGGGACCAAGTAGTCCGTGACGAACATCATGACCGGCATGGACGGCAGCCGACGCATCTGAACTATAATACGGATAGATATCGACTTTATACGGAATCGCCTGTTGTTGTGCGAGACGCGTAAACTGGTGACGTAACGCTAGATCGTATGGACCTGAACCATCCTTCGCACAGATCGAGACCGTATATTCATCCGAATGTTGCCCTTCCCCGAGTGCCCCCATATCGACAGCGATATATTCTGCGACATCCTTCGAAAAACCGGCGTTTCCTCCAAAACCAACCTCTTCGTAGTTCGAGATTAAAATATGGACAGGATGCGGTAGGTCGATGGTTTTCCATTTCTTGACGAGCTCCAGTAGTAACGCAACCGACGCCTTATCATCAAGGTGACGTGATTTTACGAATCCCGTTTCCGTGTGGACGAAGCGTGGATCAAAGGTCACGATATCACCAACCTCAATCCCAGCAACCCGTGTTTCTTCAGCCGTCGTCGATCGAATATCAAGTCGGACTTCGATATTTGCTGCGCTCCGTTCTTCTGTGTTCGTGACACGAGACGTATGCACACTCGAATGGTGGAATAAAATCGTTCCAGAAATCGTTTGACCATCCATCTTGTGGACTAAGCAGTTTTCGCCTTCAATCGCCGTCCAAGCGTACCCTCCGAGTTGCGACAAGCTAAGACGTCCCGTTGGCAGGATTTCCTTCACCATCGCACCTAACGTGTCCACATGGGCTGTCAGTAGACGAATACGGGGTGACTTGCCAGGTAACATGCCAAGCAACGCACCTTTTTCGAGTTTTGTATAGGAAATTTCTTCTTCTTTAAATCGATTTTCTACATATGTAAGTGCTTGGACCGTAAAACCAGTCGGACTCGGAATCTCCACTAAGTCGCGAATCGTTTGAACAACTTCCTGCATATACTTCACTCCTCTTGATGTCGAATGTTTTCTCCTTCTCCATGATAACAAAAGTTGGAACAAGCGGGTACACATTCGACGGATTCGTCAATGACTCCTCCACCATGAAAAGTCGTAGTGTCAACTCACATCGACACTACGACTTTTCATGAATCGAACTTGGACTTCTTCACGACTGGATTCAAAACAACTTTAGACGTATTTTTTCATCCAGATATCATCACGGTACGTGCCATCTTCTAATTTAACGGAATCCGGATCTTCGCCATATACTTCAAAACCAAGCGATTCATATAAACTTTGTGCTGCCTCGTTTCCAGATAAAACAGCTAAGATGACTTGTTCGACGTCCGGAATCTGTTTGGCTTCTTCAATCAAGGCTTCCATCAAGGCACGTCCTGTCCCGCCACGATAATCAGGTGAGACATAAACACCGGATATCATCGCCTTGTGCGACTCGCGTGACAATTCATACGGTTTGACTTGACCGAATCCAAACAATCTTTCACCATCAAACATTCCAAGCCAAATCTCATCCGATTCCGGATCACCTTCAAGACCTTCCTGGACATCCTTAATCGGTGTTTGTTGTTCGTCATCGAACGAATGACCAAATGCGTCCGGATGATTTTTTAACCCTTCGAGTCGAAGACTCCAATACTGTTCTGCATCTTCTTTCGTTAACTTTCGAAATGTATACATGACTGTCGTTCTCCCCTTTATACGTTTTCTTCTCAAGCACGATGGCACGAAAAACTCTTCTATCCCTTACATAACCTTTTTCTAGTAAAATAAAACCTCGTTTGATCGACAATCTGTGAAGCAAAAAAAGCCGTTTCCTTCTAAGTTGATAGAAAGGAACGGCTTACTCTATAGAAATCTCGTAACGCTTACCGAAGAACGGGTTCCATTGTTTGCCGCAAGACTTCGGCTGAATGATGGAATTTTTTGAGTTCTTCTTCTGTCAACGAAACTTCAATGATCTCGCGGACTCCTTGACGATTGATGACAGCGGGTACACCGATATGAATTCCGGAAATCCCATACTGTCCGTCGACGTGTGCCCCGACCGTCAACAAACAGTTCTCATTCCCAAGGATTGCCCGGACGATCCGAACAAGTCCAAGACCAATCGCGTAATACGTCGCCCCTTTGCGTTCAATGATATGGTAAGCAGCGTCGCGGACATTGATATAAATCTGATCTAGATCGGCCTGAGAATAACGATCGTCTTCTGCCAGTAACTCGTCAATCGTCTTGCCGTAAATACGAGAATTACTCCAAGCTGCAAACTCTGTATCACCGTGTTCCCCTAAAATATAGGCATGTGCATTCCGAGAATCGATATGGAAGTATTCCCCTAACATTTGGCGTAACCGTGCTGTATCGAGAACTGTTCCAGAACCAAAGACACGTGACTTAGGAAGACCAGAATATTTCCAGGCTAAGTGGGCCATGATGTCTACAGGGTTCGAGGCGACGACGATAATCCCATCAAAACCCGACTCCATAATCTGACGCATCATCTCTTTCATGATTAAAGCATTTTTAGCGACGAGGTCCAACCGGGTTTCACCCGGTTTTTGTGGCGCTCCAGCCGTGATGACAATCACTTCAGAATCTTTACAATCAGAATAATCTCCAGCCCAGATGCGCATCGGAGAAGAACTAAATGGCGTTCCATGATTTAAATCCATCGCTTCCCCTTCTGCTTTCGCTTTATTGACATCGATGATGACTAATTCTTCGCATAATCCGGCAGTTGACATCTGATACGCAAAACTTGACCCTACAGCTCCCGCACCAATCAAGGCAACGCGTGTAACTTTCGCATGTAATTCCATTCTATATGTCCACCCTTCTAAGGTAATTCAAAAGTTTGTTAACTATCTCACAAATAGATTGTAACATCTTTCACAAAGGTTTGTTTCTTGTGAAAACGGTCACATCTTGTCTAATTTGTGTCAATAATATCCTAACATAAGGAAAAATTACATCTACAACTTCCACTTACCACATTCGGTAGACAATAAAACCAATCAATCCAGCGATTCCGCTTGATAAAAAATTCACACCGTCGTTCCCAAGCCACTTCCATCCCGTGACATACAACGTCGGCTTTTCATGATGGATCCTCTTTTCAGTTTCTTTACCGCACACTGCGCACCGGAACTTCCGCTGGATCGTCCCACCGAAAAGCGTATCGAAAAGACTGCCTAAGACACCACCAACTGTCACTAGCAACCATTCTGCCGTCGTCAAATCAAACAATAAATCGCCCGCCGTCGCGATGAACAAGGCGCCAATCACAGTCGCTGACGTTCCAAGCACTGAAATCGCCCCACTTGTTCCAGCAGGGACGCGCCGTCCACTGAATAAAAAAGGTTCTTTTTGTGACAATGGTCCGATTTCAGACGCCCACGTATCCGCATTCGAAGCTGCTAATACAATCAGGAATAACAATAAAAAACTAGGATGATCGGTAAAAATAATACCGACGGCAGCAAGTGACGCCACCCCGCCATTTGCTAATACTTGCCAACCATCACGCGCCCCATCTTTTTCAACAATCTGATTGACAGAACGTTTTCTTCGTTTTCCGAGTTTCGATAAGAGGCTAGAACTTCCAAAAAACAGCATTAGTACGATTAATCCGCTATAGCCCAATCCGTAAATGACGACCGTACCGACAACAATTGTCCAGATGGCACCGGTGATCGTCAATAAATGTAGCCGGTAACCGAGATAACCGAGTATCAAACAAAATAAGATTCCATAGATCAACGGCATCGGATGACCTCAGATTCCGTAACGATTTGATTGACCGGTTGATCAAATGGTTCGATATCAAAGATCGGAACAAGTTGTTTCTCAAATGCAACCGATAGGGTGTGTCCTGGATAACTCGCTAAGGCCCGGTCATAAAATCCACCGCCCCATCCGATTCGAAATCCGTTTCTCATGAAGACGCGCCCTGGGACGATACAGAGATCTATCGTATCCAACGTCCGTTCGACAGCCGTTTCGTCCGGTTCACGGATGCCCATCTTATTTTCGACTAAACGACTAGCTCGCGTGTAGTCAAAAAATCGCATTTGTCGTTCGACGACTTTCGGAATGACAACGTGTTTTCCATGCTCCCATGCTTTTAAGATGATTTCCTCTGTCGCACACTCATTTCGAAAAGATAATGTGATTGCCACCGATTGTGCGGCATGCCACTCTGGCATTCCAAACAATTGGTCGTAAATCTGTTGTTCCCGTTGTTTTCGATTCTCTAACGTATCCAGTTGATGGGCAATGAATTGGCGTAACTCCTGTTTATCCATCTGTTCTGTTCCCCCTCATTCAACAAAAAAGCCATCACACAAGGTGATGGCTTCCATCTCAATTATTTTACTTCACGGTGAAGTGTGTGCTTACGGAGACGTGGGTTGTATTTCTTCAACTCAAGACGCTCTGGGTTGTTACGCTTGTTCTTCTTAGTGATATAAGTACGGTCACCAGTTTCAGTGCAAGCCAAAGTAATTTTAACGCGCATGGGATTCCCTCCTATCTAGCTCTCAGTGTATCAAGTGTTTTTGCTTTACATAAGGTTAAGCATACTCAAGTATCGTACCAAGAAAGGAAGTGAATTGCAACTGTTCATCCGTTCTTTTTCGGAATCGTTACATGCTGGTATGGATTTTCAAGGTCCACTTGGAAATTACGGAGTTCTTTTGCTACATGATAATCGTGTTCAATCCCGTTTCGTGCTTCTTCCCGCTCCAGATAGATGACTTCTGAATGACGTAACGCTTCTCCTTCGAGGCGTTTGATCGCAACGACCAAACCACCGGTTCCAGACTGTGAACGTTCACTTTCGAGATTGTAGACGTTACTGACAAGCGGTAACCCATTCATTTCAGCAAACGATTGAGCAGCTGAAGCTGTCTCCATATTGAAGTTATGCACCAAACGGAATTCGACGATTTTATTGAGCGCTTGTGCCTGTCGCAAGACAGCCAGGTTTAATCCCGCCAATTGATTGTACGTTTGGATGAGCGGCAATCCGTTGACTTCGACATGATAGACATGTACGCCGTCTTGAAGCTGGTAATCCGGAGTGCCTGACGTGATGACATAGACATTTTCTCCCGCAGCGGCTAATCGTTTTGCGAACTGAGCAACCGGACGATTTGGATCGTCATACTGAGTCGTCAAAAGCAGAATCGCATTCGTGTTCCAAGATGCATCCCGTTGTACAGCGACGTAATAATCATGTGGTGTCAAGAAGACATCCGGGTCGATATCCGTATCTGCGAGGAATGGATAGTCCGCATAACGGGCTTCCAACCATTCTAACGTCAAGTCATTTGCATCCAGACGACGTTCTGTTTCTTCAAACCGCTTGATATGTTCACGGAACCGATTGGCTGCATATTGAGCAGTTGTCTGTCCATCTAAAATAAATGGCCAGTCACTTGAGACGGCAAGAAGATATTCGCGAATCAATTGACGTTTCGCTTTGACGGTCAACTCATCTTGATGACGATTACGTGAAACAACTCCCGCTAACCGTTTTTCAAGTTGATGTAAATGACGAATCATCCAATCATTTCGTTCGTTGATCCAGACATCTGCGTATCCTTTTCGTCCCCATGTTCCCATCGCGACATGAACCGTCTCGATATCTTGGAAATGGCGTTCGAGGAAGGTTGTGGGTGAAATCGATTCAATCCCGTAGTCTTCGAACCGCTCCATCGTTTTACCGAGGAAGTCAGGACCTTCAAACCACCAATGTCCGAACAATTCCGCATCAAACGGTGCTGTGACGATAAAAGGTGGGAAATCTTGTCCACTCTGCTCATCCAAATGATTCGCAAGTGCTTCTGCAAAATCAGTCGCATGGACATCTGTTCGTTTCCAGGCCCAGTCACGGACATAATATTCTTTTTGATCTGACTCTCCTGTAACCCGGTGCAGTTTTAAGCCGGTATCATACCGAAGTCCTTCCGGATGCATGAATTCAGCAATTTGATCCCATTCCCGATCGTAAGCGAGATCCCGATAAAATTCACGGTAGTCCGGATGCCCGGGATACCCGATGACAGAACTCCAGATGCGACCCGAGATGATCTGATCACGCGGGAATAGAGCGACGCCGTGTGGTGAATAGACCGGTGCGCCGATTCCATGTTTAGGGGCAGGATCGGCATTGAGAATCGAGTGTTCATCGACAAACGTATACCGGATCCCTTCTTCGTACATGATTTTATCAAGTCCTGGTGTATACGCACATTCCGGCATCCAAAGACCTGTCGGACGATATCCGTAATGACGTTCGAAACAGTTTAATCCGGTTTGGATCTCAGACCGAGCTGCTTGTTCCGACAACATGTGCGGACTGAATCCGTGTGTTGCGGTACATGTCATCAATTCCAGATAACCTTGTTCTTTATAGTGACGGAACGCCCCGTTCAAATCGCGCCCCCAATGTTCAAATGTCACTTTTAAATCATGATAGCGTTCTTTATAGAATAAAAGTGCATCACGCTCTTCTTTCATTAAATCACGTTGGAGCTCCTGTTCGATCAAACGTAACGTGTCTTCAAGATGTTCAACGTAACGACTTTGAATCAATGAATCCGCCAACATCTCGATGACAGGTGGTGAGATACTGATCGTCCAACCGAGCGGACGTTCCAATCGATTAATTTCCCATAACAATGGAATATACGTTTCTGAAATCGCTTCATACATCCAACGTTCTTCAAGCCGATGGGCTTCCTGGTGTCGGATGTATGGTAAATGGGCGTGTAGGACTAATGAAAAATAACCTTTGCGCATGTCTGTTCTTCCTCTCCTTGTGCTTTCTATCTGTTTTGCTTAACGGACTCGGTCAAAGTAAGAGTATGGACGTAAGACTTCCACCCACTCTGGTTGTTCTACTTCACCAGACTGCCAACGTGCGACGACTTCTGCAAAACGACCCTCCGTGACAGGTTCATCACGCGGTGTCTCAACCGGTTTCGAACGTAGGACCGGTAAGAAATCTCCATCGATCGTCTGAATGCCCCATTCGATGATGTATGTAGTATTCGGCATCAACGGACGGACAAACCATGTATTCGTCATTTCTGGTAATTCGAATTGATAGGTCCGGTTAGCTTCCCCTTTTTCATAATCCCGTAATGTCACATCAATGACGCGCATCTCTTTGCGGAACGAATCAAAAGAAGCATGATAATGTGTCTCGAGCATTTTTCGCGATAATTCGGATAACTCCCAGTAAACATAGACCGCTGTCGGCGACTGAACGATCGCATGCATGATATCATCTTCATAATGTGTCGCCATCCCAAAAGCATCTCGTTCCAATGAAGGAATTGCTGTCAGTGCAGGTACGATTTCATTTTGTTTCGGAGCGCTCACGGTTACCCCTGCCTTCTTCTTTTTTGGTTTAGTAGCCGTAGCAGTTTCCGTTGGTGCTGTTTTGTTTTCTGTTAATGACTTCCGGTATTTGCTCCACGCATATTTGACTTTACCTTCCGTCGATTCTACTTGTTCTGCGATTTGTTTAATCGTCAGTCCCTGTTCTTTTAATTTTATGATTTTTTCAAGCATTACCTATCACCTCTTTCTCTTTATTCACTTCTTTCTTATTCTACAAACTTGTTTCAAAATCCTTTACAAAAAAAAGTAGGCTGAGGATCTCCCTCTAGCCTACTGCAATTAGTTGTTTAAATCATAGTGTTTTCCTTTTTCTAGATAAATGAGATGTTCTCCGACATTCGTCAAATGATCACCCATCCGTTCGATGTATCGGCAGATATTCGTAAACTGCATGATTTCATCGACGACGATTGGCTGTAACGACATGTGACGCATGTATTGACGTAATGCTTTATACGTCGTCTCATCAATGATGTTATCGAGCTCCGATAAGGCTTTTGCCTTTTCAATATCGCCATCTCGATAGGCGACGATCGCAGTCTCCGTCATATCAAGTAACGTTTCGAACGCTTCTTTTAACAGCGAGATATCAATCACGTACGGAAATGTTTCGACACGTAAGACCGCCTTTGAGATATTGCCGGCATAATCGGCAATCCGTTCTAAATCGGTCGCAATCTTGATCGCTGTAATCAACCGTCTTAAATCGGTCGCAACGGGTTGTTGTTTCGCAATCAGCAAAATCGCATCATCATTGATTTCAAGTTCGAGGGCATCGAGCTCATTATCATTTTCGATGACTTTGAGTGCGATGTCGCGGTCGTATTTTTCTAATGCTTCCGCCGTCGTCGCAATCTGTTGCATCGTCTTACGGGCTAACAAAAATACTTTTTGATCGAGTACTGCCAGGTTTTCTCCAAAAATTGTCCGGTTCGCTGCCATTGAAAGTTCCTCCTCGTTATCCGAATCGTCCTGAGATATAGTCTTCTGTCCGTTTATCACTCGGATTCGAGAAGATTCGATCTGTTTGATCGAATTCAACGACTTCACCGTTTAAGAAAAAGGCTGTTTTATCCGATACACGTGCTGCTTGTTGCATATTATGCGTAACGATGATGATCGAGTAGTCTTTTTTTAGTTCTTGAACCAATTCTTCGACTTTTAACGTCGAGATTGGATCAAGTGCCGATGTTGGTTCATCCATCAAGATGACATCCGGTTCGATTGCCAAACAACGTGCGATACAGAGACGTTGTTGCTGTCCACCGGATAAGCCGTACGCATTCTCGTTCAACCGATCCTTGACTTCTTCCCAGATCGCTGCCCCACGTAAACTCCGTTCGACGATTTCATCTAAGATTTTCTTGTTCTTGACGCCGTGGACACGTGGTCCGTAGGCGATGTTATCATAAATCGATTTTGGGAACGGATTTGGTTGTTGGAATACCATCCCGACCGATGTCCGTAATTCTTCGACTTCATAATCTTTATCAAAGATATTGCGACCGTGGTACTCGATGACTCCGTTCGTCCGAACGATTGGTACAAGTTCAACCATCCGGTTCAACGTTTTGATGAACGTCGATTTCCCGCATCCTGACGGTCCGATGATTGCCGTGACTTCATTTTGTTTGATATCGAGATTGACATCTTTTAAGGCGTGATCGTCCCCGTACCATAGGTTCAAATCGTTTACACGGTATACACTTTGTCGCGTAGCTACTGGTTGATTCATCGTTTTTGCCCCTTCTTTGGCTGGTTTCGTCGTCAGCTTCGTATCCATCATCTGTGTTCCTCCTTAGTGGTTCAGAACGTTGTTTATTTTACTTGTTCGATTAGTATCGTTTTGAGAAACGGTTCCGAATCCAAATCGCAAGCGAGTTCATCGTCAACAGAATAACCATCAAGACGATGATTCCGGCAGCAGCAAGACCTTGGAAGTCAGCCTGCGGGCGGCTTGTCCAGTTGTAGATTTGAATCGGTAACGCTGTAAATTCTGAGAAGATTCCTTCTGGTGCGCGGGCGATGAAGATGGCTGCACCAACCATGATGAGTGGCGCCGTCTCTCCGATCGCACGTGATACCGCAAGGATGATCCCCGTGATGACGCCTGGCAAGGAAGCCGGTAAAACGACTTTGAACGTCGTTTGCCACTTTGAAGCTCCAAGAGCAAGGGATGCATGGCGCATCGCTTGTGGCACCGCACGAATTGCTTCTTGGGAAGAGACGATGACGACCGGTAAGCTCATCAATGCAAGCGTCAAGGCTCCCGCAATCAAGGTTGATCCAAAGCCCATGTTCCGAACGAAGAACGTCAGTCCGAGTAATCCGAAGACGATTGACGGGACACCGGCTAAGTTTGAGATGTTGACTTCAATAAATGACGTCATCCGTCCTTTTTTCGCATACTCTTCTAGATAGATCGCGGCGCCTACTCCGAGAATGAAAATCATCGGAATGATCAACAGCATCAAGAAGATCGAACCCATTAAAGCAGGATAGATCCCTGCGCGGTCCGGTCGGCGGGACGGTGCATTCTGGAGGAAGTCGAGTGACAGCCAAGCTGCTCCGTCACGGACGACACCAAACAGAAGAATACCAAGCACGACTAAACCAAATAACAGTCCAATCAAGAAGATGATTTTAGTGATATTGTTGACGACCAAGCGTTGACTGATCGACTTTTTAACAGCAACAGGATCGATAAACTTTTTTTGTACGGGTTGTTTTTCTGGTAAGGCCATCTTAGTACTCCTCTCTGAAACGACGCGTGATCCAGTTCGCGAGTAAGTTCATCAAAAGAGTAAAGACGAACAACAACGTACCGACAGCGTAGATACTATAGTATTCAATCGTACCGAATCCAGCATCACCAAGTGCGACCTGAACGATATAAGCCGTCATCGTTTGAACCGGTTCTAACGGGTTGACGAGAGCCGTCGGATTCGATCCACCAGCAATCGTTACGATCATCGTCTCACCAATCGCACGTGACATCCCGAGAACGATTGACGCGATGATCCCTGAAAGTGCTGCCGGAACAACCACTTTTAAAGCGACTTCAAGACGTGTTGAGCCAAGCGCCAACGCACCGTCTCGGATTTTTTTCGGAACCGAACTCATCGCATCTTCCGAAATCGAGGCGATCATCGGGATGATCATGATTCCGACGACGATCCCCGGGCTTAAGGCATTGTAGATTGCAAGACCCGGAATGAGTTTAACGAGTAATGGTGTGACAAACGTCAAGGCGAAAAATCCGAAGACGATTGTCGGAACACCGGCTAAAACTTCAAGAATTGGTTTGAGAACACGGCGTGCGCGTTCTGATGCATACTCACTCAAATAAATCGCAGAAGTGAGTCCAATCGGCACGGCAACTAGCATCGCAATCACGGTAATTTCAAGCGTTCCGACGACAAGCGGCCAAATTCCATACTCAGGTTGCGAGTTAAGTGGATACCAGCTCGTACTGCCGAAAAATTCTTTGATGGAAACCACTTCAAAGAAGTGACGCGTTTCAAGAACTAACGTGAGAATGATGCCGATGGTCGTAACGACTGAAACGAACGCACATAGGAACAGTACGATCGGCATGAAACGTTCCATAAGATTTTTCATGCTAAATTTTTGTTGTCGGTTCTGTTGAATCAGCTCGCGAACCGATTTGTTTGATGAATTCATCCTTCTTCGCTCCCTACTTCATCATGCCTACATAGGAACGGGACCCGAAAAAAGGGAATTTCCCCTTTTTTTGGGCCGTCCTCGTGTGGTGATGGTTATTTCATTGCGTCTTCGATAGCTTTTGCGTTTTCGTCATAACGATCTTGTTTCATCTTGACGTAACCAACTTCTTCAGCCAAGTCTCCTGCGTTTTCATTTGTGAATTGAACGAAATCGGCGACTTGTTTTTTATCTTTTAACGATTTGTTGTTGACGTACGTGTAAATCTCACGCGACAGTGGGTAAGACAGGTCATTGATTGTTTCTGGTGTCGGATCAACCGCATCTTTTCCTTCAGCTGAGAGTGGAACTTCTTTTAGCTTGTCTTTATTTTCTGCGTAGTAGGCATAACCGAAGTATCCGATTGCACCTTTTGTGCCTTCAACCCCTTTGACAAGAACGTTATCGTCTTCTGAGAGCTGAACGTCTTTACGCATATCTTTTTCATCTAATACTTCTTCATCGAAATAATCAAACGTTCCTGAATCTTTACCCGGGCTGAAGAATTTGATTGGTTCTGCCGGGTATGATGGATCAACATCTTTCCACGTCTTGATGTTTGGATCGAGCCACATCTTGTTCAGTTGATCGAGTGTCAATTCCTTGACCCATGTATTTTGTTTGCTGACAGCGACTGTCAAACCGTCAAGTGCAAGGGATAAGCGTGTATATTCAATGTTATTTTTTTCAGCTTCCGCTGCTTCTTCATCTTTGATTTCACGTGACGCGTTTGAAAGATCCGTTTCACCAACGACAAAACGTTTGAATCCGCCACCCGTTCCGGATACTCCGACTGTCACGTCGACGTCTGGTTGTTCGATTGAATACTCTTCACCGACTGCTTCCATGATTGGGAAGACTGTTGAAGATCCATCTACTGCGATCTTTCCTGAAAGATCAGAAGAACTTGAAGAGCCACCTTTGTCATTTCCGCATGCCGCACCGACTACTGCGATTGACGCTACCGTTGTGATAAGAGCTGTTTTTTTCATCCAAGACATGATTAATTTTCCTCCTCGAAGTATGTCGCTGGTAACGCTACGACTTTATATCCGTTTTCCTTACAAGACTTATACTACGGATGAACTATTAAACCAAAATGAATCCAACGTAAAAGAATTGTAAAGGCGTGTATTTCTGCGTTTACAATCTGAACTTCATTAGAAAAACAGGTCAATCCATACAAAAAAAACGAAGATGAGTTTCCTCACCTTCGCTTGACTAGTTAATTTGGCTTAGTCTGCCATGGAACGTCCTTGACGTTGAAGTATGCTTTGACTAAATCATGACCAATCTTCGAGTTGACTGTTTCTTGCTCCATATATGGAAGGAACACGGCCCACGCCATCTCTGGATTGTCGTATGGTGCCCAACCGACCAGGTTCGAGTTTAATGAACGAACCGGTTGTCCGCTACCATCTCGAAGTGCGATGCCATCTTCGCCATACACACTGACCTGTGCCGTTCCGGTTTTGGCTGCCGCATCAATCCCCGTCTGAGCAATGATTTTAGACGTACCACGTTCTCCTTTGACGACTCGGTGTAACCCTTCGCGAACGTGATCGATGTTCGCTTGACTAACTTCGAGTCGGTTCAGGTAATTTGTTTTGAAGCTGTAATCGACTTGCTTTGTTCCATCTTCGATTGAATTCGAAGCCAATACTTCTTTTAAGAAGTGAGGCTGCACGCGATACCCACCATTGGCGAGTGTCGAGATGTACTGAGCCACCTGTAACGGTGTAAAGGCATCATATTGACCAATCACTCGGTCCATCAAGAGCGTGACACGGTCTGGTGTTCCTTGTACCCCTTTGGCTTCATAGGGCAAATCAATTCCCGTCGTGACACCTAGACCAAATTGGCTGTAATAGTTCTGCATGATCGCCGCCGCTGCATCAACACTCGCACCAGCCACACCATTACTCGGATAATTTGCCATCCGCATCGCGATGTTAAACATGTAGACGTTGGATGAACGTTCAAGTGCCGTCAGATCCGTAATCGGTCCCATGTTGACATACGACCCTTTTTTAGTACCGCCGATCGTAATCGGCGCATCGTTGATGACTTCATTTTGACGAATGACACCTTCCTCAAGTCCCATCGCAACCGTCGCTCCCTTAATCGTCGAACCGATTTGAAGGGACGTCAAGACGTTATTGATGGCAACATCACTAAATTTGTTCGTTGACGTGTCGAGTTTTTGTCCGGACATGGCAAGAATTTCACCGGTCTGCGGATTCATGACGACGGCATACCCTTCTTTTAGATAGCCACTGCCCATGCCGCGACCCATTTTGATTGCTTGCTGCAAGATTTGGTCAACTTGTTTATTGTATTCCGCATCAACCGTCAAAACGAGATCTTTCCCTGACTCGCCTTCCTCACGGTTTGGTTCACCAACCGGTTCGCCATTAAACGTTTCATACACATCATACGCTGGTTTCCCTCGTAATAAATCTTCATATTGTTGTTCCAAGAATGAGGTTCCGACACGGTCATTTAAGCTATAACCTTTTGCCTTAAACTCCGCTTGTTGCTCTGCCGGAATTTTCGAATATTTCCCGAAGATGTTACGTAATGTTCCTTCATAAGGGTACGAACGTTCATAAAACGGCTCGACAGAAACCCCTTTTAACTCTTCCAGGTTTTCATCGATGATTGCCATCTCTTTAGCGTCCGCGCCTAATTTAACAAGTTGCGGATCAAGGGCGTAACCGACTTCCATGTTGTGTTTGATCGCGATGATTTCCATCGTCTGATCATCAAAGTCGATATCTTTTTCTGTAATCGTATCGAGACGAAGTTGATCTTGTTCCGAAATCGATAATTCATCACGTGTTTCAGCATCCGGATACTTCTCTTTAACCGCTTGTTCATAACGACGGTCTGACTCGTCACCGTTGACGGCAATCCAGTAATCCTTCATATCCCGCTCTGTTACTTTCCAATCGTCTTTTGGCAACTTGATGATGGCTGCAAGGCGTGATGCAATCTCAATCCGCTCGTCAACCTTTGTGTTTTGAGAACGGCGGTAGACGATTGAATACTTCGAAATCGTATCGACTAACAGTCGTCCATCCCGATCGTAAATCTTTCCGCGTGGTACCTCGTACTTGGAGGCAATCATCTCTGTTTTTTGGACTTCCCGTGATATTTTCTCACCGTTGACGATTTGTACGACACCTAAGCGGAAAATTAAAATCGCAAACAATAAAAATACTACAAAGAACATTAAATTCAAGCGAAGCGGCAGGTGGTTCCGCCGTTTCCCTCTTACCGTGATTCGTTTCGCCATGGCGTACTCCCCTATCGTTCAAAAAGTCATCTTGTTTCATTATATAGAAGGAAACTTTCCATAACAACCTATCCCATCATTTTCCGCATAAAAAAAAGAACCGGTTTCCGTTTCGGGAAACCGATTCTTTTACCTTGTCTTTATTTTGCGTCAGCGTAAAGCTTCGCAACGTGATCCCAATCAACGACGTTAAAGAACGCAGTGATGTAGTCTGGACGACGGTTTTGGTAGTTGAGGTAATACGCATGTTCCCAAACATCAAGTCCAAGAATTGGCGTTTTGCCTTCCATGACTGGTGTATCTTGGTTTGGTGTCGATACGACAGCCAATTTGCCACCGTCGACGATGAGCCATGCCCAACCTGAACCAAAACGTGTTGTTGCTGCTTTTGCGAATGCATCTTTGAACGCATCGAATGAACCAAATGACTCGTCGATTGCTGAAGCAAGTTCGCCAGTCGGAGCCGCTCCGTCATTCTTTTTCAAGAGTTTCCAGAAGAACGAGTGATTCCAATGTCCACCACCGTTGTTGCGGACAGCTGTTTGAATGTTTGCCGGAAGCGAATCAAGGTTTTGAAGCAACTCTTCAAGTGATTTCCCTTCGTGCTCTGACCCTTCAAGTGCCGCGTTGACGTTCGTGACATACGTGTTGTGGTGTTTAGAGTGGTGAATCTCCATCGTACGAGCATCGATATGTGGCTCTAGCGCATCATAAGCGTAGCCGAGTTCTGGTAATTCAAATTTTGACATTTTCATGTCCCCCTTTATCCTATTTTCGGAATTTCAGTACTCTTTAAGACTAGCAAAAATAGTTGGTCAGGCGCAAGCAATCACCCTTATAAATTACTGTTCGTCACGTGGAGCGAATACAGAAACGCCGCCGCCTGGAACCGGGAACACACCAAATCCTTCTTCATCGATGACGACCGGTTCTTCCTGGTGATTCGTATAATCGAACCAATGCTCTCCCGCACGTGATTCACCAACGAACATCCGTTTTTCACACATATCCGCGTTCGACAGTAAGACCGCACAGCCCGAGTTCGGGAATTCTTCGACACCACGACGGACCCAACCGACACAATGTGGATCGTCGAGGTAATCTTCTTGTTCGCCATATGCTTTATGGTAACGGGCATACAACAAAGCATTGATCATCTCTTTTTTGCCTTCGACCGGATGAGGTCCTTGGACACCATAGTAGTCGCCATAGAAGACACATGGATAACCGTCTTTACGAAGGAGTACCGATGCATAGGCATGTTGTTTGAACCAGTCGTCAATCCACGATTCAAGCGATTCACCTGGTTGCGAGTCATGGTTATCAACAAACGTCACCGCGTTTGTCGGGTGCGACTCAACGAGTGTATCTGCAAATAACGTCGTCAAGTCAAATTCTTGTCCCTGTTGCGACGCTTCATGGAATTTATAATGAAGCGGCACATCAAACAAATCGATCGTATAATCCACACTGTCTAAAAATTGACGGCAATCATCTAAATCCGATTTCCAGAACTCACCGACCATATAAAAACCTTCCGGATTATCTCCAATCATCGATTTTGCGAATTCATTGACGAACTCATAGTTGATGTGTTTGATGGCATCCAACCGGAACCCTTGGCAATTGATTGTGTCTTTGAACCAATTCCCCCAATCGATCATCTCTTGACGTACTTCTGGGTGGTTGTAATCAATGTTTGCGAACATCAAGTAATCATAGTTACCGAACTCATCATCCACTTGGTCGTTCCAGTCTTTATTTTTACCGGAAATCTTAAAGACACCCGTTTTTTCTTCACGTGCATCAAAATCCGTTCCATTGAAGAACTCATGTGTCCAGATGAAATCAGAGTATTTACCGTTTCGACCCGGGAACGTAAACTTCGTCCACGCATCGATTTCGAATTCTTCTGAAATTTCTTGTGAACGGTCTTCCGGGTGGACTTCCACGACTTTAATCGTTTCTAATTCATCCGCTGCCGCTTTATGGTTCATGACGACGTCTGCATAGACGGCAATGTCATTTTCATGGGCAACTTGTATCGCTTCAATCAATTCATCTTTTGTCCCGTATTTCGTCCGGACCGTTCCTTTTTGATCGAATTCCCCTAAATCATAGACATCGTAAATGCCATACCCTGTATCTTCATCTGATTGCCCCTTTGATGCGGGTGGAATCCAAACAGATGTGATGCCTGCAGCACGCAGTTTCGGCGCTCTCTCTTTCAAGCGTTGCCAATGCTTCCCATCATTTTCTACATGCCACTCAAAAAACTGCATCATTGTATGGTTACGTTCCATCTCTCTTCGCTCTCCCTTAAATTGCCATAGTATGAATAGTATTGTATGAACATTATTACAATATCTTTAATATTCCCCAAGAAAGCAAAAATAAACGCACCCTCTCAAAAAAAGAGTGTGCGTTTCTACAATGGACCCTGCAGGACTCGAACCTGCGACCGGACGGTTATGAGCCGTCAGCTCTAACCAGCTGAGCTAAGGGTCCTTAAGTAATAGTAGCGGCGGAGGGAGTCGAACCCACGACCTCACGGGTATGAACCGTACGCTCTAGCCAGCTGAGCTACACCGCCATGATAGTTTGAAACAACTAATATCAGATTACTAAAATCAAACTCGAATGTCAATAAACTATCTCACAAAAACAAAGAGGAATTTCTTTTCAGAAATTCCTCTTGTTTCATCTCCCCATTCAGGCTGTTCCTGAACGTTGTTCAAGTACGAGGTCCGTAATGTTAACGGCATGATCGCCAATTCGTTCCAAGTTCGATAGTAAATCAACGAAAATCATTCCGGCTTGACCGGTACACTCCCCTGCATTAACACGCAAGACGTGGTGTTTACGGAATGAACGTTCAAGGGAATCAAGTTTTCCTTCTAACTCAAGCACTTGACGTGCTAACGAGACATCATCGAGCTCGACTGCTTTGATGGCCGTCTCAACGATTTTTTGAGTCAGGACATACATCTCATCCAACTCTTTTTTCGCTTGACTCGTAAAGACAATCCGGTTGACGATTTGGAAGTCGACGAGTTCGATGACGTTCTCGACGTGATCACCAATCCGTTCGAAGTCATTGACCGCATGCATCAAGAGCGAATGATCGTTTGATTCTCGCTCTGACAGATCATGTGCCGCCACTTTGACGAGATAACTTGTTACTTCAGTGTTCAAATGATTGATCGCATACTCGATTTGATCTGCTTCTGATACATCTTTTTTGTCATGTGACTGCGTATAACGATGTGCTTTACCAAGTGCTTCTTTAGAGAATTCACCCATCCGCAATACTTCCAGCTTCGCTTGATTCAATGCAAGTGACGATGATTGATTGAGGATGTTTTGATCCAAGTGACGTGGTTTTGAGTCGACCGTCGTATCCGTACCCGGAACGACTTTTTGGACGAGCCATGCGATTTGTGCGATGAACCAACATTGAATCAACGTGTTGACGACATTAAACGTTCCGTGTGCAAAAGCAATTTGCATTTTCGGTTCAAGATCAAGCGCTCCTGTAATCCAGGTGATGAAACTCGAGAATACAGGCAAAGCAATCAAAAATAGAATCGTTCCGACGATGTTGAAGATGACGTGCGCCGCAGCTGTCCGTTTTGCTGCAATCGAAGCACCGAGTGCCGCAAGAACCGCCGTAATCGTCGTTCCGATATTATCACCGAATAAGACGGGTAACGCAGCCTTGATATCGATCATCCCGCCATCATATAACTCTTGCAAAATCCCAATCGTTGCAGAGGAAGATTGGACAAGAATCGTAAAAATCGTTCCGACAAACACACCAAGAATCGGATTGTCTGACATCGACACTGTCAGTTCGCGGAACCATTCGCTTGACTCCAGTGGTGCCATCCCGTCGCCCATGAGCGTCAATCCATAGAAAAGTGCACCAAATCCAAAGAAGATCTGTCCGATGTATTGAATACGTTCTTTATTGAAGAAGAAGATCAGAAACGCTCCAAGCGCGATCGCCGGGAGTGCTGCTTCCTTGACGTTAAAGCCGATGATGAAGGCCGTGATCGTTGTTCCGATGTTCGCCCCCATGACGACACCAATCGCTTGCCGTAAGTTCATCAGACCTGCGCTGACGAGACCGACGACGATGACGGTCGTACCAGATGACGACTGAATCAAAACTGTGACGACAATACCCGCTAAAATTCCGAGCAGCGGGTTTGACGTATATTTATCTAAAATATACCGCAGACGGTCTCCTGCTGTTTTTTGAAGACCATCTCCCATATACTTAATACCGAATAGGAAAATACCAAGTCCACCAATAAAAGTGAAAATCATTTCCTGCAAATCATAGTTCATTTTGTCATCTCCTCGTATAAAAAAAGTGGAATTGATTTTTTATTAAGTTTCTGTCGTTCAACCTCTCCTATTATGTAAAGGTCTATTGAACTTGTAAACAGTTTTTCCGATATTTGATTGTTAAGGTTTTATTAATCTGTACTAAAACAGAAAATACGTTGGCATTAAAAGGATTTTAAATTCAAAAAGAGTTGTTACAATACAGAAGAAAGAGTGATTTCCATGCGTTTTTTAAGTCAACTACTTAATTACTTACAAACCACCCTAATTCCTAATCGTGTTTTTTTAAAAACTCGCTTGGCAGACATCACCCTTTATTTCTGTGGATTAGCGTGGATTTCCCTGTGGACGACGATCATCGATAGCATCCTGCTCGATCAATCGATCCCATTTGTGATCTGGTTCATCCTTCATTTTATCTTCATCGCAATCGCCGTTTTGTTGTATCTGTTATTCGTTTCTTATCTGAATCGTTGGCTCATCCAATGGCTTCTTCCGAAACCATGGGCATTTCGACAAGTATTCCCTTATACGGTTGCCGCCAATATCTGGACTTTTCCGATCGGCGTACTTTTCTATCAATTAGGAGCAACAACTATCGGAATATCCGTCCTGTTAGGAGGGCATATACTTTATTCGGTCCTCCCTCTCGTACAGGCGCGTAAAAAAAAGAACCCTTCCAAGGTCCAGCGGTGACCGGGCGCCGCATCTGATTTTTTCCCGACCGACAATCCGTCCGGCGGCGGATTGACTTTACACAATCCGTGTTAAACAATTGTAAATGTTCGATTTTCGTTCTTGTTTCTCGATTTTTAGGGAATAGTTCGATATGATAGTACAAGTAGTCATAAACAATCTGGCGTTATGCCGCAAAAGGGGATTTTCGATATGCCGAAAATGGTCCATCGCTCTAAGACTCGTCCCGTTCGTGTTGGGGACCTTGTCATTGGTGGAAGTAATGAAGTCATCATTCAAAGTATGACGACAACAAAAACACACGACGTCGAAGCGACTGTCGCTGAAATTTTACGTCTTGAAGAAGCAGGATGCCAAATCGTCCGTGTTGCTTGTCCAGAAGAACGCGATGCGCTCGCCCTTGCAGAAATCAAGAGCCGGATCAACATTCCGCTTGTCGTAGACATTCACTTCAATTATAAACTCGCTCTCATGGCCATCGAAGCGGGTGTCGATAAAATCCGCATCAACCCGGGTAATATCGGACGCCGCGAAAAAGTCGAAGCGGTCGTTACGGCAGCAAAAGCAAAAAACATTCCGATCCGGATTGGTGTCAATGCCGGTTCACTTGAGAAACATATTCTCGAGAAATACGGTTATCCGACTGCCCGTGGTATGGTCGAAAGTGCCCTGCATCACATCAAGATTCTTGAGGATCTCGATTTCCATGATATCATCGTTTCGTTGAAAGCATCTGACGTACAACTGGCACTCGAAGCATATCAACTCGCTTCTGAATCGTTTGATTACCCCCTTCATGTCGGAATCACGGAATCTGGTCCACTACGGACAGGTTCACTAAAATCGGCGGCTGGTCTTGGTGCGATTCTGTCACGCGGTATCGGGAATACGGTTCGTGTCTCACTTTCTGCCGACCCCGTTGAAGAAGTAAAAGTCGCAAAAGAAGTCTTGAAATCATTTGGTCTCGCAGCCAATGCCGCGACATTGATTTCTTGCCCGACATGCGGACGAATTGAAATCGATTTGATGGCAATCGCAGCAGAAATCGAAGACTACATCGATAAAATCCAAGTCAACATCAAAGTCGCTGTCCTTGGTTGTGCCGTAAACGGTCCTGGGGAAGCACGAGAAGCTGATATCGGGATTGCCGGTGCTCGTAACGAAGGTTTGTTGTTCCGTCATGGAGAAATCATCCGAAAAGTACCTGAGGCAACGATGGTAGAAGAATTGAAAAAAGAAATCGATGCGATTGTTCTTGAAAAAGAAGCAGAAAAAGAAGCTGCTAAAGCAAGCCAATCTTAATCCAAAAGAGTCCTCCGAGCGGAGTGACTCTTTTTTCGTCTCATCTTTTCGACTATGTTATACTAGTGGCAGAAAATTTATAGAATGTTGGTGATTCAAGTGAAAATCGGAATAGATATTGATGGAACGATCACTCATCCTTCTTCATGTTTCAACTATATGAATAAATATCTTGGTACATCGATTGATTTTGAGATGGCTTCTGAATATGAACTCCATACCTATACGGAGATGGATCAAATTGAGTTTTGGGAATTCATGGTCAAGTCCGGTCATGAATTAGGCATCTATCGTGAATCGATTCCTCAAGAGCTTGTTAAACAACATCTTTGGGATTTACGTAAACAATATGATTTACATTATGTGACGGCACGATCGGAAATCGTTCGTCCGGTAACGGAAGAATGGATCAAACAACACGAGTTACCACTCGATTCTCTGATCATGACTGGATCACACGACAAAGTTCAAGTCGTCCGGGACTTGGCACTGGATCTTTTCATGGAAGATCGATTAGAAAATGCGATTCAAATCGCGGAAGATACGTCGATTCCGGTCATCTTGTTTGATGCACCATACAATCGTCGCCCTGTCCCGGAAAACATCATTCGGGTGTCTTCTTGGGATGAGGCCGTTCAGACGATCCATAAGTTCGCACCGATTCGATAAATGGGGCTGACGCAAAAGTCAATCTTTACACAGACGAGGGTGGCAGATTGCAATTCTGTCACCCTCGTCTCGTTCAAGAGAAATCACTCGCTTTGATATGCTCCCCAATAGGTAGACAGATGAAATAAACAATCTGTTTTTCTATTAGGGGGGTCTTCTTTATGACAAGAACTAAGTATTCCGTTGAACAAAAATTAGAGGCACTCCGAATGCTTGCATCCAATAAGTATACGGTCCAGGAAGTGTGTAAGACCCATCGGGTCTCTAGGAGTACGTTAGAGCGTTGGAAGGCACGGTTGCATTCAGGTGGAGTGGCTTCTTTCGAGGAATCTTCTTCATTGAAAATCTATACGAAAGAGCTAAAGCAAGCAGCTGTCCGTGATTTCCAAGCCTACGAAGAGCTGAAATCGTACATCGAAGCTTATATATATTTCTATAACAACGGGCGTTTTCAAAAACGATTAAACGGCTTGAGTCCTATTGAATTCAGGACAAAAGCCGCTTGAGTGAGTTTTAATTATTTACACTGTCTACTTGACGGGGAGCAGTTCAGATTTCTGCGCTTTCAGAGACAAACAAGCCCTGTTTTCCTGCCTGGATGAGGCAGGAAAACAGGCTTGTGTCTCGTCTGAGCAAAGCGTGTGAAAAAGGAGTGATTCTTTTTAAAGTCAGCCCCATTTTTCTGTATGTTCCGATTAGACTATCGTACAACGATGACAGATTACATAGTATTTTTTTATCGTACCTAACGCGAAAGGATTTTTTTATGATTTCGACACTTAATATCTTTTTTTTGAACATCTGTATCATTTTTTTGATTTTGTCGGTCACGTTTTATTTGATGCGAAATCGACTGCCGATCCAAAAGGATTCTAAGGTATCTACCCGCTTTTATTTTGGTCTGGCGAATGGCGTGACCGGTATTTTATTGATTCATAACTCGATTTCCATCAACGGTGCTTTCATCGATTTACGGTTGTTGCCACTTGCCTTGTCCGCTTTGTACGGTGGTCCGATTAGCATCATGACGACCGGTTCGATGTTGTTACTCTATCGTGTTGGAATGGACATAGGTGAATCACTGACCGCCCTCGAGAATTCTATCATTACTTTGGTCAGCTTCATCGTCCTCGTCATTTTTTGTACATGGTTCATCAAACCAAAAGGATACCTTTTTACGATAATCGTGTCGATAGGTTCCTTCCTTGTCCTAGTAAGAATGTTACTCGGAAATGCTGAAACACATGCTTGGCAAACGATTTACTTGCCGTATTTTTTAATCACGGCGCTTGCTTCCTTTTTATTTTACCGCTTGTCCTATATGCTACAAGATCATTTTGTCCTCTATTCCTATCAATCTTATCTAGCTTCGACCGATCAACTCACCCGGCTAGCAAATCGTCATGTCATCATGGATAAAGTCGCGACGTTAGAACGCGAACAAGCTCCCTGGGGTGTCATCCTGTTTGATTTGGATTATTTCAAAGCTGTGAATGACCAGTATGGTCATGCCGTCGGTGATGCCGTTTTACGTCATTTTTCTGTTTTGTTAACACAAGAATGTCCCGATGAGGTGACCATCGGCCGGTATGGTGGAGAAGAATTCATTGCTATTTTTCCGAACACACTCCGTAGTTCTCCGACTGAGTTCGCGCAGCACATCGTGACTACCGTCACAGCAACACCATTCGTCATGCAAGATCACGCCCTTGCGATTACCGTCTCAGCCGGTATCGCCTTTGCTCAACGTCAGCCCGCTAGCACCGTCTTTAAACAGGCGGATGCCGCTTTATACGAAGCGAAAAAGAATGGACGAAATCAATCCTACTTGTATTCGAACTAAATCAGAACAATCAATCGTACATGTCGAACTTTACACGGAACTCGGGGCGGACTTAAATTCAGTTCCGACGTTTCATGTTTAGAAAAAATCCCGCGTCTTACACGACTCCTCCCGGAATGAACGTGTGAAGCGCGGGATTACTTTTGGGTCAGTCCTGTTTGTTTTGTTTTCAGCAAACAAATGATTTCATCCAGCAATACTGGTTTCGCAAAAAAGTAGCCCTGAAACAGATGAATCCCAATATCCTTAGCGATTTGAACTTCTTCTCCCGTCTCGACTCCTTCGACGATACACTCGACATGCATCGATTGACTGAGTTGAAAAATCGATTCTAGAATCGATTGCCGTTTTTCAGATTCTTCAATCTGTTCGATAAACTGTTTAGGTACTTTTAACTGACGAAGTGGCAGCAGGCGTTCGAGCACATGATAAGAAGCATGACCTGTCCCGAAGTCATCTAACGAAACGGGGAAATCCAATGTCTTGATACGCCGTAATGCCCGGAGAATCGGTTGACTTTCAAAATCCAACGACTGACTTTCCGTAATTTCAATCTTGATTTGTTTTGGTTTTAAAGAGTATTTCAGCAACATCCGCTCAATGAACGCCATAAACGAATCATGTGTCAACTGGCGGGGAGAAACATTGACCGACAAGCTGAAATCGTCTGAGACAAGACCAATCAACTGTTTTCTTGTCTTACATCCCTCTTCAAAAATCCACTCACCTAAACGGATAATCAAATCACTTTTTTCAGCAATCGGAATAAAAATCGTCGGTCGTCCGGCTCCCGTAATAGTGGTGTTCCAACGAACCAGTGCTTCCAGACCAATAAAACGTTCCTGTTCAGAATCATATTGTAATTGATACACCAGGTAAAAATCCCGATTCACATCCGCTTGCGATAACGCTTGAGCCGCCGCCACTCGTAAGGCCTGTTCGTTCCGCCAGTCCTGATTCAGACACATGACCTTTTCTGAGTTTTGGACGCTTTCCTGAAGTGCTGACGTGATTTGCCGGATTCGTTTCGTCATGCTGGTTTGATCGACTTCCCCATCATCGATGACGAGATATAGATTCACATAAATCTGATGCCGCTCGACTTGATAGGGGGCCGACATCTGCTGACTGAGAAGTTCCATCTCCTCCTGACAAGACACACCAGGCGGCTTTTCCATCACGACAACCAACGTCCCTCCTTCGACCCGGACAATCGTCAAATATGGGGGAAGTCGGGTTTGCAGACGGTCAATACAATCCAATAAAACCTGCTCTTGAATCTCGTCCCCAAAATATCGGGCCAATTCATAATAATTTTCAAGATGCACGCCGACTAATAAGAGGTGCTGATGGGATGTCTCTGAAAAACGTTCTTCTAGTCCCCGCATGTTCAGTAGCTGTGTTTGCAAATCATGACGTGCCGCCTCGTGTAATTGGTTTGCCAATAGCTGGAGACGACTTAAATTACGAAGATGGAGATGATTGATAATCAGGGCGATACAAATCGCGATCCCGATCATTCCCAGCCTGGCATAATGATCGGTCGGATCAATCTCAACCGATACCGTCTCCGAACGGAACATGACGTACACGTTCGTAGAGGCAATGATGAGAAGGGCATACCAAATCATGACCCGGTCATACGCAATCAAGGCAATCATCAAAAATATAAAACAACTGGCCCAGACCGTGACGGCTGCGTACGGTAACATACTAATTGATATAACTGGAATAATCAGTAACATGATAGATAGCAAATGGGATTGGTAACGATTCGACAATTGACTACGACTGATCAAAAACGTGATCAGACCGATACAAAGCAGGACAGTTACGATGGTCGAACGATCCAAGTAGGCGTTTTGAATGACCGTATCTGTCGTTCCCAAATAAACCAGTGCTCCTGCACTCATTAAAAACAACGCAAAATTTCCAATCCACCGCTGTTGGTTTCGAACGATCTCATCGATTGGTTGAATCGGCATCCGTCTCCTCCTTTCTTTCGGAATGTCTGTTTTAACTTTTCGACATCACTTCATGATACTCCTGTCATTCTACTCCTAGCAATCATCACTCAAAAAGACATGTCCCCTCTCAATTAAAGGAGTCAGGAACATGTCGTATACGATTCCACTTAAAAGTGGATGTCTGCTCGTCTATTTCCAGATGATAGATCAGCCCTCCACTTTACCTAACTGCTCAATCAAGTCTGTCGCGACGATGCTACTCGGATGCATCCGTTGTTCGACTTGTTTTGATGCTTGAGCATACCAAGACACCCCCATCGCAATCAATCGTTCGATCGAAAAGTGCTGATAATGTTTTCGTTGACCAAGTAAACTTGTAATCAAGCCAAACAACGTATCACCACTTCCACCTTTCGCTAATCCACTCGATGCACCGGCAATCACATATCCGCCACCGTCGGGTTTCGCGATCAAGATGACGTGCGATTTCAAGACGACGATTACTTGATGGAGCATCGCATACGCACTTGCTTGTTCAAACAAATCATCTTGAACCTCCGCGACCGTTTGATTCGTCATACGGGCGAATTCACCGATATGTGGCGTAACGACGATTGCCGCTTGACGTTCTGGATAACTGTCCCGAATGAGTGCACTCGCATCAAGCACAACCGGGATATCTTGCCGAAGCAACAGATCAATCCACTCGGAAGTAAACTCAGAAGATAGACCTGGTCCAATGCCAGCGACGTCGACTTGAGTGACGATACCTTGAATGGTTTCCGTCGTCTGATCGAGAATCATCGCTTCCGGTGCATTGATGATCAATCCGAGCTGAGCCGACGGGACGGTTGCGACTTGTAACTTCCCGATTCCTGTTCGCAGCGCTGCACGTGTGGCCAACTGAATCGATCCTGGCATCGTCTCGCTCCCTCCAATCAATAACCCCGTCCCGTAAGTTCCTTTATGTCCGTATGGATTTCGCGTCAACAACGGTTCAATCGACTCGTCATACAAAGACCATCCTCCAAAAGCTGGTAATCCTAAATCAATTTTTTTCAACTGTCCAAAAAACGGGGCCGTCTTTACTAAAAATGCAGATCGCTTAAAGGCATGCAGGCAAAACGTCGCATCTGCTTTTAGTCCTTGCCCTGAAAAATCACTCGTTTGATCCGTAGGAATACCACTCGGTATGTCGACCGCGTAGAGTCTAGCCCCTTGTTGCTGTTGCTCTTGCACCCAAGCAAACAAATCCGTTACTGATTTCGTGAAACGTGCACCATCAAAACCTGTCCCGAATACCGCATCGACAATCACATCATATTGACCACAAATCCCCTCGGCAACAAGACCAAATTTTTCAGCATATCGCGTGTGCAGCCGAGCCGTTGCCGTCTTCGGTTCTCCAAACGGCGCATGAAGCGTGATATCGTAACCGTCACGAATCAGTTCGCGACCGATGACATAGCCGTCCCCACCGTTATTGCCGGTGCCACACACAATCAAGATTCGTTCGTCGGCATCATGGTGTTCTTTGATTTGTTTTGCAATTTCACTACCAGCACGTTCCATCAACACCTCAAGGGGCAATCCGGACGTCTTTGCCCACTCATCGATTTGCCTCGCTTCATGCGTATCATAAATCATCTCCATCACCTCTGTTCGTCCTATTCCCGTTTTGGCTCATTTCAAGCTAAAAAGCCCCTTGCAAACGCAAAGGACTTCTTCATGATCCACTTACCTATTGTTGGCACGCCGCACAGCGTCCATAAATTTCAAACTTATGATCTTCGACTTCAAAACCTGAGTCTTTGATCGGCGCAACCCATTGCATCGGACAGACATCTAATGTTTCCGTCTTTCCACAGGTCCGACAAATCAAATGATGGTGGTGGTGTCCAGACTGACACGCCGCCCGGTACTTCATCTCCCCATCCAGTTCCGTCGTCTCTAAAATTTCGATTTCCGCAAAGTCATTTAAGTTTCGATAAATCGTATCATAACTGAGCGAAGGATGTGACAGGCGTAACTCTTCTGCGACTTCCCGCGCGCTGACATAGCGGTTGGCTTCGAACAGATAGGCTAACAAGTCCAGTCGTTTCGGTGTCATCTTAAAGCCGGATGCCTTCATCCGTTCACGCGCTTGTTCGATGTTTTTTTTCATGCGTTTTCCCTCCGATCCAAAACCGTTCAATGATCATGACGAGAATCAGTTCGATCACTGCCAACATGACAATCATCCCACCTGGTGCCAAATCAAACTGATAGGCAAGAATCAAGCCGGTGATCGTTGCGACTTCCCCAAATACGATCGCATAGAAAATCGTCGCCTTAAAGCTTTTCGCAAAACGAAGCGCTGCCGCGACCGGTAACGTGATCAAACTCGATACTAACAAAATCCCGACGACCCGCATACTGATTGCAATGACCAAGGCGACGACAATCATAAAGAGGATATGAACTAGTCGCAAGCGAATCCCGGAAACACGAGCTTGTTCTTCGTCAAATGATAAAAACAGTAATTCTTTATAAAATGCGATGACAAACACAATCACGACTCCCGTGACGATGAAAATCGTATACACATCCGTCAAGGTCACAGCTGAGACGGTCCCAAACAAAAAGGACACGAGATCCATCGAAAAGCCGTTGGCGAGGCTGATGAAGATTGCCCCGAGCCCCATTCCTGTCGCCATGATGATCGGGATGGCCAGTTCTTGAAAGTGTTTATATTTTGCCCGGAGCCAATCAATCGTCAAGGCGGCGATGACCGAAGTCACGATACCAAGATAAAGCGGATTCAAATCGGCCAGGCTCGCAACCATCCCGGAAATCAACAGACTGAGCGCAATCCCGGCGAGCGTGACGTGTGACAACGCATCCGCAATCAGACTCATCCGCCGGACGACGACAAAGGAGCCAATCAACGGTGCCGTAAACCCGATTAATACCGCCGCAATGAGGGCGTACTGTAAAAACTTCAGTGTCATGAACGCTTCAATCACTGGACGACCTCCCCTTGGTGGACTAAGACGCGTCCAGGGACTGGGTAAAGCGAACGAATCGTCTGTTCATCGAGTTCCCAGTATTCCTTGATACCACAGTTACAACCAAGCCGTCCGTCGACAAGGTGGATCACATCCGTCACGAGTTTACTGACGAAGTGAATGTCATGCGTCACGAGTACGAACGTCCGCTTTTTATCACGCCGTAATTCCTCTAAGATTTCATAAAACTCTTTGACGTACCGTTGATCGACTCCGACCGTCGGTTCATCTAAAATCATCAAGTCCGGATCATTGACGAGTGCCCGTGCAATGAAAACCCGTTGTTGTTGTCCACCGGACAGGTCTCCGACTTTCGAATCACGACGATCCCACATCCCGACCGTTTCCAGCGCAGTCTTGACCTTTTGGCGATCGAGTTTCGTCACACGACGGAACAGCCCTTTTTTGGCATACAGTCCCATCTCGACGACCTCGGCGACCGTCACCGGAAAACCTGAATTAAACGATGCTGCTTTTTGGGACACATAGCTGATTCGCCACCAGTCACTGAAGGCTGCTTGATCCTGTCCGAACAAACGAATCGAACCCGTCGGCTTTAATAATCCAAGCATACATTTAATCAAGGTCGATTTCCCAGAACCGTTTTCTCCGACAATCGCGAGAAATTGACCTTGTTCGACATCAAATGTCACTTCATTTAAAACACGTCGATCAGGATAATCATACGTGAGTTGCTTGATTTCAATAATTGGTTCAGTCATGTCTATTCTCTCCTTCCGTCTCATGTTAAAACGGAATAGTTACGTCTTATCAACTGTCTTATTATAGCCCCAGCCGTCATCCGGTGCAACTGATGTAACTTTTTTGTGAACGGACGGTTTTTGACAGACGCACAATGTACAATGAAAGTATACAAGCTGTCGTTTTCAGAATCCTTGATTCGGGAAAAGACGGATTGATAAGTGAAAGGGGGCGGATTTCTTTTGAAAAACGAATTAGCAGTCATCGATATCGGATCCAACTCGATCCGATACGTCATTTTCCATCCAATCGATTCCGGTCGATACATCGAAAAAATCAATGTCAAGGTCGTGGCTCGACTATCCGCTCATATTGATGAGGACGGTGCATTAGATCCACTAGGAATTCGCTTGTTGTGTGAGACGTTACAACGTTTTTACGAAATCGGCGTCACCCACCTCGTCGAAGAGACGATTTGTGTCGCGACAGCCGCCATTCGAAATGCCAGTAACCGCGAAGACATCATTCATGCCGTTGAACAAGAAACACCGTTTACGATGCGTGTCCTTTCGGATGAGCAGGAAGCCTATTATGGCTTCTTCGCCATCATCAACTCCACCTTTTTAACGGATGGCTATTCGGTCGATATCGGTGGTGGTTCGATGGAAGTCACGTTGATCGAAAATCGTGAAATGGTCGCGTACCACAGTTTTCCGTTTGGTGCCGTCACCTTGACACGTCAGTTTCTCTCTGGAGAAACGATGACATCGGGTGAACAAAAAAAATTAATCAAATTTTTACGGGAACAGTTCGATGATATTCCTTGGCTTAAAAACAAAAAGCTCCCACTGATTGGCGTGGGTGGTTCAGCCCGAAACTTCGTCCGAATCCATCAGTCGACCATGGATTATCCCTTACACGGGATTCATCAATATCAAGTCCGGGCAAAGGAATTAGGAAAATTGATTGATGAGCTGGAAGATAAAGCACCTAAACATCTCACGAAAATTGAAGGATTATCCAAAGACCGGGTTGATATCTTTTTACCTGCGTTGATTGCGATTCATGAGCTGGCGTTACATATCGAAGCTGATCAGTTTGTGATGAGTAATTACGGGCTGCGAGAAGGGCTGGTCTATGAATATGATTTACGGGAACAGAATCAACGGCGTATCGAAAACGTTCGGGAGGAAAGTCTTTACCAGCTCGAGAGTGATTACAAGGTCAACCGGGACCGAACGAACTACCTGGGTACGATCGCTAAATCGATTTATCGACAACTCGTCACACTCGATATCATTCCGGAACGGGCCGCCGATTTACGATTACTCGATTCGGCAAGCCGACTGTTGTACTGCGGACAATATATCAATCCAGATACACGTTCCAATCAGACCTTTTATCTTTTGACGAATACCGATTTAAAAGGCATGACCCATAAAGATCGTCTGGCGCTAGCCCTCGTCAGTTCTTATTCTTCTTCTAAACGGATGCACCAGCTCTTGAAACCTTTTAAGGATTGGTTTACCGATAAATCAATCGAACGTTTTGATTTACTTGGTTCAATCTTGAAACTGACGGAGGCACTTGATGTCACAGAACGTCGAGCCGTCAATAGTGTCGAGCTTGCGCTAGAAAAGGATGGAAAAAATATCCGCATCATTCTTGATACGGGTGATCATGATTATGGATTTGAAGTCGAAAAAGCAGAAAAACAAAAAAAACATTTAGAACGTGTCATCGACCGGTCTATTCAGTTAGATACTAAAGGAGGCGGCCTTATATGAAGATTGACTCCCCGGAGTTCTTCAACAACCGAGAAATCAGTTGGTTACAATTCAACGAACGTGTATTAGGTGAAGTCCTCGATACACGAAATCCTTTAATGGAACGCTTTAAGTTTTTAGGGATTTTCAGTTCCAATCTGGATGAATTTTATATGGTTCGTGTGGGCGGACTGAAAGACGAAGTGTTAGCAGGATTCAATAAACCGGAAAATAAACAATACCTCACCCCAAAACAACAGTTACGGGCCATCGCAACAAAAACAAAAGAACTTGTCGATCAGCAGTATGAAGCGTTTAAAGAATTGACCCAAGCCTTGAAGACAGAAGGTGTCTCCTTTTTAAAACATGAAGAATTAAATGAAATCCAAGCGGAATACGTCAAAGCCTTTTTTAGAGAACAAGTTTTCCCGGTCTTGACGCCCGTTGCTGTTGACGCCTACCGCCCCTTCCCGATGTTGTCGTCAAAATCATTGAACATCGCGACGGCACTCGAAGCGGAAGACGGCTCGAAACGAAATTTAGCAATCGTTCAGGTCCCTGCCGTCTTGCCACGGTTTGTCGATTTACCGGTAGATGATGAAGAAACGACGGCTGTCATCTTACTGGAAGATGTCATCATCTCGTTCATCGATTCCTTGTTCAAAGGCTATCGCGTATTATCCGCCATGCCGTTTCGGATTACCCGGAATGCTGATTTGCCGTTCCATGAAGAAGGGACCCATGATTTATTGAAATTGATTGAAAAAGAACTGAAGAAACGCCGTTGGGGAGTTGGAATTCGGCTCGAAATCCAAAAAAATGCCATCAATACGAATTTACTGAATATGCTACGTGATGTGTTGGATCTACAAGACCGGGATATCTATGCCGTCGATGGACCCATCGATCTAACATTTGCCTTTGCGTTTTACAGTCAAATCGGTGTTGAATACGATCATTTGATTTATCAGACGATCATGCCTGTCGAACCTCCTGCTCTAGAAAAATCAAAAAATTTATTCGATCAAATATTACAACAGGATTATCTGCTGCATCACCCCTACCATACGTTTGATCCTGTCGTCCGGTTGATCGTCCAGGCTGCCAATGATCCAAACGTACTGGCTATCAAACAGACGTTGTACCGTGTCTCCGGGGACTCTCCGATCATCAAAGCGCTCAAAACGGCTGCTGAAAACGGAAAACAGGTCACGGTCCTCGTCGAATTGAAGGCACGTTTTGATGAAGCGAAAAACATCGAATGGGCCAAACAATTAGAAAAAGTAGGAGCCCACGTCATCTATGGTTACAGTGATTTAAAGACCCACTCTAAAATCACATTGATCGTCCGCCTGCAAGAAGGACGCATCCAACGATTCGTCCACCTTGGAACGGGGAACTATAATGATTCCACGGCTAAGTTGTACACGGATATCGGTCTTCTGACAGCGCGCGAACAGATTGCTGAAGATGCCACGAACTTCTTTAACTGGTTATCCGGTTACGGGGAGCAGCCACAGTGGAATGCGCTCCATACCTCACCAAACTCGATGCTCGAGAAATTTTTATCGTTGATTGACGAAGAAATCAAATACCATAAAAAACATGGAAATGGACGAATCGTCGCTAAAATGAACAGTTTGACGGAAAAAGATATCATCTTAAAACTGTATCAAGCTTCGCGAGCCGGTGTCCGAATCGAATTGATCGTACGAGGTGTCTGTTGTCTTCGTCCGCAAGTCAAAGGCGTCTCGGAAAATATTCGTGTCACATCGGTTGTCGACCGGTATCTCGAACATTCACGAATCTTTTATTTCCACCATAATGGCGACGATTTGATCTATTGTTCGAGTGCCGATTGGATGACTCGGAACATGCGGAAACGGATTGAAATTCTTTTCCCGATCATCGATGAAGAACAGAAAAACTATATCAAGGATTGTTTGGCGCTGACGTTAGCCGATAACGTCAAGGCACGCGAGCAAGATGAACATGGTGTCTATCACTATGTCACTAAGGGTAAACAATCTTGCGAATCACAAATTTTGATTCAACATTATACAAATGGAAAATTGAAAGCAAAACCTTCTTTTGATCGTCCTTTGGATCAAAAATGGATTCCGGTTGAGAAATCAGAAGAGAAGATCACCTTTGATCCGAATTCTTCCAAAAAATAATCGTTGTTTAACGTCAGACATCTTCATATAATAAACATGTAAGCGTTTTTCATATGAAGAAAGGACTGGACCTCATGCTTCAACAAATTTTATTGTCTTTGCTAGCCGGTATCATCTGTGGCGTCGTCTTCACGGCTCTCAAACTGCCAATTCCCGCTCCGCCCGTTTTTCCGGCCATCGTCGGGATTTTCGGTGTGTTTCTTGGTATGAAAGTATTTTTATTCGTTGCTGACCGTTGGCCGTTCTGATTGCCTAACGTGCAGTGCGTTCCACATAAAAAGCGTTTTTCTTCTCCGATTGGACAAGAAAAACGCTTTTTAGTTATTTTTTTAATGCTTCTGCAATGACGTTGTCCCAATTGACGTCATCACAAGCTGTTTTGCAGGTCGGCTCTACCTCACAGGTCGCACATTTTCCTTTTTTCGCTTTTTTCGTGAAGCGGACTAACGAAAAACCCGCATAACCAAATACGAGTAGACCAATAAACAAGTCGATCAGATGCATCGTCATTCCTCCCTTAAGAAAATCCTAGGGCTTGTCCCGTTTGGTAAATCAAAAACGAAATCCCATACGCAACAAACAATCCGTACAGACTCGCAATCCAGGTCCATTTTACACTACCGACTTCTCGGCGAATGACCGCTACGGTTGCAAGGCATGGCACATACAGTAAAACGAATGCCATGAAGCTGTATGCACTAAGCGGTGTAAATTGTCCGGACAATTGCCGTCCGAGTTCTGATTCATTTACAGCATAAATAATCGCCATCGTCGAGACGACGACTTCTTTTGCTAAGAAACCTGTAATCAAGGCGGCTGCTGCCTGCCATGTGCCAAAACCAAGTGGGATCAATAACATTGCAATCAGACCACCAATCATCGCCAGGAAACTGTCATTCATGTTGACATCGAAGCCCCCTGGTCCGGTATAGGCAAGTAACCAGATGACAACCGATCCGCCAAAGATGAACGTCCCTGCTTTCCGGACGAATCCTTTCCCTTTTTGCCAAGTACTACGCCATAACGTTAACCCTTGTGGAACACGATATGGTGGTTGTTCAACTAAAAATAAACTCGTTGCATCTTCGGCCGCAAGGACTTTTGAAAACACTTTTGCCGCAAGCAATGCTAACACGATACCAAGAATATAAAGTGATAAGACAATCGATGCCTGATTACTCGCAAAAAAGCTTCCTGCGAATACAGCGTAAATCGGTAATCGTGCCGAACAAGACATGAACGGTGAAATGAAGATCGTCACCAGTCGTTCCCGCTCTTCTTCTACGGACCGTGCTGCCATGATCCCAGGAACATTACACCCGAATCCAATGATCATCGGGATAAAACTTTTCCCGTTCAATCCGACCATCTGCATGAACCGGTCCATGACGATTGCGACACGCGCCATATATCCGGAATCTTCAAGAAACGAGATGAAGAAAAATAACACAAAGATTTGAGGTACGAACACCAAGACGCCACCTACACCTGCGATGACCCCATCGATTAATAAATCTTGGATGAAGCCGGATGCACCAAGTTGTGTCAGCACAAAGACGACTCCCGTCGAAATCGGGCCTTCAATGACCGTTGCCAACAAATCCGACAAGGGGGCTCCAATCCAGTTAAACGTGACATGGAATAAGACGTATAACACCGCAAAGAAAATCGGTAATCCAAGAATCGGATGTGTGACGACTGCGTCAATCCGATCCGTCCACGTTTTTCGCTCTGACTTTTCTTCGACGACGGAGCTCGCACGAATGGCGATTGCCCAGTTTCTTCGGCACTCGGTAATATGCGCATGAATGAACCGACCGAGCTGATGTTCCAACTGTTTCCGGACTTCAATGATGCTCGGCGCTTTTGTTTCAAGGTATTCGACGAATACCCGATTGCCTGCTAAATATTGAACGGCCATCCAACGTTCATTTTCTAGCAACCCGGCTTGTTCGATAATCGTCGTGATGGCTTGTTCCGTCTCCGGACCATAGTCGATTCGTAAAGGTGTGTTCGCCTTGTTGGCGATGGACGACAACAAGACTTCACAGCCGTCTCCTGTTCTTGCGACGATCGGAAACACATCGACACCGAGTGCGGTTGCTAATTGTTTGGCATCAATCGTCGTTCCTCGATTACGCGCGACATCCATCATATTTAACCCAATCTGAATGGGTTTTCCGATTTCCAGAAGTTGTGCCGTCAGTTGTAGGTTTCGTTCCAGCTGGGAAGCATCGATGATATTGATCATGCCGTCAAACGAGTCTTCCATCAAAAAACGGGCAACAACTGCTTCGTCTGCTGACAGTGGATCGAGATCATATATCCCCGGTAAATCAATCAACTGCCCTCGATTTCCGTGCAGTTTTCCGACCTTTTTATCGACCGTTACACCAGACCAGTTTCCGACATGAGCGTACGATCCTGTCAATCGATTGAATAAAGACGTTTTCCCGGTATTTGGATTCCCTAACAGGGCGATTTTTTGAGTCATGGTGAGAACACTCCGATATTCTTGGCATCGCTTCTTCGGATCGCAATCATTTGATGGTGATCACGTTGTTCTATCGTCAAAGGACCATGAAAGCTCGCTCGTCTTTTGACGACGACCGGACATCCTTCATAAAATCCAAGCGCAAGTAGCCGTCTTCGGAGTCGATCTTCTATTTTGTTCAAGTCAGTCATCACAACAGGTTGATCAATTGGAATCATTGCTAAATCAGTCATGCCCTTTCCTCCAGTACTCCATTTTCACTGATAATAATTATCAGTCTTGATTATATCATGAGGACACCATCTAAAAAACAGTAAGCACCCCGGAGATGAACATCCGGGTTGCTTACTGTTACGGTGATGATTCATCTGATGTCGCTGCAATATCCTTGATTTCATGCAACCCTTGATGTGCCAACCGATGACAGGTCGGACATACCGTTTGGAAATGGCCTTGATGTTCGTGCCATTCCAGGATCGATTGCTGTGTGTTTCCACAAAGCTCACAGGTCTTTTCTAAAGGCGTCAGGTGATTCCGTTCCCGAAACCGTTCCATCCGACGTTCTTTCGCCTGTTCGATGGTCGTCACATCAGACTCGAAATGACCCGCCTGCCATGCTTCTACCAACCATTGTCTGATTTTCGGATCCATCTGTCCTGGGGTAATCTTTAAACCTAGAAGCGAAGAACCTAACAACGGATGACGTAAATCGACACTAATCAAATCCAGACAAGCATACGTCTGTTCTTGTTCATCCGCCTCCCTCAACCAGTGAGGGTCGGCAGGACGTGTTGTATATTCGCTGAACAGGACTTCGGCGTAAGCGATGATTCCATCCTTCGTTGCCAAAAAAACTTCTTCCCCTTCGGATAACTCTGCCGGCAAATAAAACGGCTCTTTGGTTTCATAATACGTGACAACCGCTTGACGTAAGGCAAATTCCGACTCTTCTATGATTAGTAGATGACACACGCGACAGACACCTCTCTCGTTTAAATGGATGTACCGATCAGTGGTAAACGCCACTCGGCATCAAAATTCCCCGAGCGTAACATCGCAATCTCTTCTTGATACGGAGCCACTTTCTTTTTAGGATCAAGTCCGATATACGGTGTCTCAAGAATTTTTGGCAAATGTGCCAAGTCCCGGTGATGTACGATCCGATGTAACGGATCAAATCCGATTTCACCAAAACCAATGTTTTCGTGACGGTCTTTTTTAGCACCTCGGATGTTTTTTGAATCATTGACATGAATGACGCCAAGGCGGTCGATGCCAACGATTCGATCAAATTGTTCGAGTACCCCGTCCAAGTCATGGACAAGGTCGTATCCGGCATCGTGGACGTGACATGTATCGAGACAAACAGATAGACGATCATTATGGGTTACACCGGCGATGATTTCTGCAATCTCTTCAAACGTCTTTCCGATTTCCGATCCTTTTCCAGCCATCGTCTCAAGCGCAATCTTGACTTGTTCATCTCCCGTCAACACTTCATTGAGTCCTTCAATGATTCGTTTGATGCCAATTTCTTCTCCTGCGCCGACATGGGCTCCCGGATGAAGTACGATATGCTTCGCCTTTTCAAGCGCTTCTGCCCGACGAATCTCTTCTGCTAAGAAGGATACCGCCAGTTCAAATGTTTCTGGTTTTGTCGTATTTCCTAAGTTGATGATGTAAGGCGCGTGGACAACGATTTCTTCAATCCCGTTCGCCTCCATGTGCAATAAGGCTTCCGGAATCCGGAGGTCACTGATCGGCTTTCGTCTTGTGTTCTGAGGTGCTCCTGTATAGACCATCATCGTCGTCGCTCCGTAAGATGCCGCCTCTTCGCTCGCACCAAGCAACATCTTTTTCCCTGAGAGGGACACATGTGAACCAATTTTCATTCGAATTTCCACCTTTCTTCTGTTCCTAGTGTACCAAATGTCGAAAAAAACAAGAACCTTTAGCCATGCTAAAAAACAAAGTCCACGGATCGATGCCGTGAACTTTGCTTAAAGGGTTGATCCTCGACGAATTCGCCGCAGATTCATTATTTTGATTTGCTTGCATTCGCCTTACGCTCGGCACGACCAACTCCACGTTGTTCCTTGATGCGTTCGCGTTTTGCTGTTTCTTTCAGCTTATACTGGTGTTTCTTTTTATAACCTGGTTTTACGCGTTTTTTCGCTTTTGCAGCTTCACCAGATAAACGACTGTGTGCTGTTTTCGAAACGGCTGTCTTCATGTTTGGTTTAGCACGGCGGCGTTCTTTGACTTCGCTGACTTGACCGCTTTTCACATCGACGTTCGTAAATTCAATGCCACGATCCTCTAAGCGGTTGATTGAACCATTCTCATGGTCTTCGAATAGCGTGTAAGCCAAACCGTCTTGGTCGACACGACCTGTCCGTCCGACGCGGTGTACATAAAAATCAAGATCTTTTGGAATACCATGGTTGATGACATGCGAGACACCTGAGATATCAATACCACGCGCTGCAAGATCCGTCACGATGACGTATTGGTACTTCGCTTCATTGATTTCCTTGATGGCTTGTTTCCGACGGCGTGCCGGTAAGTCACCGTGAAGCGAACCGACATTGAGTCCCGCTTCAAGGAAGAGGGCTTCAAGTTCAATTGCTTCTGTTTTTGTATTCGTAAAGACAAGACAGATATACGGGTTAAGCGCCTTTGCCAGTTTCAATGCCAAATCAGAACGATCACGGTGTTTGACAGGAACGGTATGATGGACGATTTTCTTAGCTGTCTGTTGTTTTGGATCCACATGTGCATAACGTGGGTTGTTCATGTATTTTTTTAAGAACGGTTGCAGTTTCTCTGGAATCGTTGCTGAGAAAACCATCATTTGCAATTTCTCTGGGAGAGCTTGCGCAATCCGGTCGACTTCTGGTAAGAATCCCATATCGAGCATTTGATCCGCTTCATCAATGACATAATGTTTGACGAAATGTGGTTTCAAGGCTTGCTCTTTAAACAGATCCAAAATGCGGCCCGGTGTTCCGATGACGATTTGTGGAGACACTTTGAGACGTCCAATTTGACGTTCGCGGTCCATTCCACCTGTGATCAGACTCGTTTTGATGTAGTCTGGTTGTTTGACGAGGATTGATTTCAATTCCTCGTGAATTTGCCAAGCGAGTTCACGTGTCGGTGCAACGATGATCGCCTGCATTTCCTGTGACGCTGGATTGACGTTTTGAACGATTGGTAACAGGAACGATAACGTTTTTCCTGTTCCAGTTTGTGATTGTCCAATGATATCCCGCCCTTTGAGCGCTGCCGGAATGATCCGGGATTGAATATCGGTTGGTTTTTTAATACGTGCGTCTTCGAGTGCTTCGACGACGAACGGGTGCAAATCAAAATGGCTGAATCCATTCATATTTGTCACCATCCTTTCTCTTTCTTTAACAATTAAAGGCGAATCGTCCGCCTTCACCATCTATTTCTTTAGTTCAACATGGGTATTGGTCTACTACCGTCATACAAATAGGAATACGTATAGAAACGATCAGGAATTTTTTTGTTTTTCGTATGAAGCTTCAACGCGCTGAAGGCAACTTTCATCATCTCTTCAGCGGACTGGACGACCGTCGCGTCCATCGATTTCATGTCAACAGCTTCTAATATAGCACGATTCCCATCAATTCCGACAACTATTTTTCCGGAAATGTTCGCTTTTTTCAATGCTTCGAGTACCCCCATCGCAATATCATCATTGTGACAGTAGACGGCATCAAACGCGATTCCTGACTCAATCAGCTGTTGCATGACACGCTCCGATGTGACGGGATCGTAGTTTCCGCTAGCTGAATTTATGATGGAAAGACCCGGTTCGTTCTCGATTCCTTTTAAAAATCCCCGGTGTCGTTCATTTGTCGTGTAGACGTTTGCCGTACCGGCAATCTCGATGATGCGGCCCTTCGCCTGTCCGGTTCGTCTAATCAACTCATTTTTCATATAGGAAGCCAATTGCTCCCCGATTACTTGGTTGTTCGACGTGATGGAACTGACGACGGCATCTGAACGAATCATCCGATCAATCGCAAATACCGGAATCCCTGCTTGTTTAGCCTCTTCAATCGCACTGCCGATATAGACATCGTCTAGTGTCGTAATGAAGATCGCATCCACTTTTAGTTGGATGAATTCTAAGATTTGTTCCCGTTCACTGATTCGTGAATTTTGTGAGGTCGCAACAAGTGCTTCGTATTTGTTCGCCTTGGCTTCTGCTTTAAAAGCATTGATCAGCCGTTGCGCAAATTCATGTTTATCATTGACGACCGTAAAACCGATGACGTCCCGCTTCGGATTGGTTTCCTTTTGGACAAACAGATTCGAAATGATGAGAACGGACGAAATCCAGATGATTAAAACAAATAACCACGATTTATTGAACCTCATGCTTGCTCACCCCGCCTTGGGAAAAACAGCTGAACGGTCGTTCCGACTCCGACTTTACTATCCACTTCGATCCGTCCATTGTGTTGGCGAACGATTTGACTCGACATGAATAACCCTAAACCATTCCCATTGATTTTAGACGTGTTAAATGCTTGCCCAATCAGACTAATCTGCTCCGCATCCATCCCGACTCCATTATCCTGAATGATAAACACAAACTGATCCGGATAAACGTGCAGGTGGACATGGCAGATGCCATCGATGCCTTTTGATTCGACAGCGTCGAGGGCATTTCCGATACAATTCGATAACACCTGCAACAATCCATTTTCAGAGGCATACAGTGACGGCATGTGTGCCGGCGTATAGATTTTACAATCCGCTTCATATGGATGTGATTTTGATTCGAGAATGAATGTCAGCTTTTCCATCAGCTTTTTCATATCAATCTGGATCATTTCTAACGCCGTGCTATCATTTTTTGATAAATCAAGCATCGTCTGGATCAACTGATTGGCACGATCCAGTTCCGATAAGGCAATCTGCATCATATCCGGGTTATTTTGTTTTTCTTCCGACAAGAGCTGAAGTGCCATCTTGACTGGTGTCAACGGATTTCGGATTTCATGGGCAATCCCTGCTGCCAGCTGCCCGAGTGATGCTAACTTTTCTTGATGCAGGATGACTTGTTGTTGACTGAGCTGCTCGAGCCGCGCATGCTCCATCCGTTGTGCATATTCATTATAGGCAGAGACCAACGTCTTGATTTCATTTGAACCAGACCGTTCAAGAGTGATCGGTTGAGGTGTCGTGCTTTTTTCGATTTTTTGAACCAATTCCAGTAACGGTGCCGTCAATTGCCGCGACATCAAATAGCCGACGATCAGACTCAATACTAATGTGAGTGCCGCAATGACCAAATATTGTTGGCGTGTCGTATAGACCGGTTCGTAAAATACACTCCGCGGCGTTCGAACTAGTATTTTCCAGTCCGTCACCTTCAAATCACGCGCGAAATAATACATGTCTTTATTCGTACTAAAGATTTCGTATGGTTTTGTACTCTGAAAGGCACGGTCAACGACACTTTGGCTCAAGACACGTTCTTGATCCGTGACCAGATTTCTTGACGTCGCAAGTGGTTCACCTTGACTATTAAAAAGGTACGCCATCGTGTCATCATCAAACGATTCAAGTGAATTTCGAAAGACGACGGAATTCATCAGACTGAGTCCACCGCCAAACACGCCGACACGTTCGTTCCCATTCCGGACAGGTACATACATATAAGACAAATAGTCACTGTCCAGCTTATACCGTTTACTCATATGAAAATCCGTACTCGTTAAAGCCTGTAAAAAAGCATCATCTCGTCGAACGGACGCTTCCGGAATGCGACGATCTTCGCTTGAGAACCATGTAATCTTGTCGGTTTTCCGGTCATAATAAAAGAAACTCTTAAAGCCGGTATCGATATCAAGCAAGTTCGTGTCACGGATCGCCCGCTCGAGGCTCTTCATATTGGTGACATTCAATTGAAGACCCATGGTTTTTTCGTGTAAATTTCCAATACTATCCCGAAGTGCATTGCTCGAGACTTCAACACTTTTTTCACTCTGCTTTTCTGTCTGCTGTTCCACTCGTGAAATCGTCACACGATCCGCCGTGAAGGCAAGTGCTGAGATGACAAGACAAATAAGAATGAATAATACAGCCGTGATCTGGAAAAAATAGGACCGCATCATCTTTTTCGTCTCCATCTTTCCACCCCCTCCTCCATTCATTACAACTCAAATAGTATATCATGTTATCCGCCCGACGCAGACTCCTCTATTTTCATTCAACTTGAATCAATGGTACACTCTACATAATCACTCTTTCTATACTAAAGGAGAATCTAGACTATGCTTGTAAAAAAAATCAGTCCTCGTGGTTACTGTTATGGTGTTGTTGATGCAATGAAACTTGCCCAACAAGCCGCAATGAATGAAAATTTGCCGCGACCTATTCATATTTTGGGTATGATCGTCCACAATGCCCATGTCACTCGTGAATTCGAACGAATGGGTGTCTTGACCGTAGATGGTCCCGATCGCCTAGAAGCGCTCGAAACGATTCAAGAAGGTACGGTCATCTTTACGGCGCACGGCATTTCACCAGCGGTCTATACACGGGCTGCCGAAAAGAAATTGACAGTCGTCGATGCGACCTGTCCTGATGTCACCCGGACCCATGATTTGATCCGGACCGTCGTTGCAGACGATTACGAAGTCATCTATGTCGGCAAACATGGTCACCCGGAACCTGAAGGCGCAGTTGGTGTAGCACCAGAACACGTTCACCTCATCGAAAAAGTGGAGGATATCGAAGCCTTACCAGCTCATCTGGCGACGAAAAAAATCATTGTCACGAATCAGACGACGATGAGTCAATGGGACGTCCAAGCGTTGATGGGACATGTTCGCGAAAAATATCCACATGTCGAAGTCCATAATGAAATTTGTAATGCGACGCAAGTACGTCAAGAAGCTGTCGCTGAGCAGGCCGGTGAATGTGATTTAGTCATCGTCGTCGGAGATCCACGTTCGAATAACTCCAATCGTTTGGCTCAAGTGTCGTTTGACATCGCCGAGACTCCGGCTCACCGGATTGGCGATTTAACAGAACTTGATCTATCGTGGCTCGAAGGTGTACATCAAGTTGGTGTGACGTCAGGTGCTTCAACACCTACGCCGATCACAAAAAAAGTCATCGACTTCTTACAGCAGTATGACCCTGCTGATATCAGCACACATGACAAAACACCGTTCCTTGAGCTGCGCCGGATCTTACCGAAAGTCAAAATTCTTTAATCTCAAACAAAAACGATTCCCAAACCGTCTCAGGCGGTGGGAATCGTTTTTTCATAGGAATTGAAATGGATTCGTATTGGTCACGGACACAAACAGTTCGACACCTTTGATGTTCTGTTTGTCGAACCGTTCCGTCAAGAGATCAACCACTCCTTGTTTCATGACCGATTCGACGTGATGTCCCGGATCGACGACAGCAAGGCCAAGTGCCATCGCATCGTGAGCGACATGGAAATACAAATCACCTGTCACTAACACATCGGCCCCCGCAAAAGCAGCCGTTGACACATACTTATTCCCATCCCCCCCTAATACGGCAATCTTACGGACCATTCGGTTTTCATCTCCAACAAAACGTAAGTTCTCAACAGCGAAGGCTGTCCGTACGTGTTCGGCAAATGCTTTCAGTGGAATCGCTTCTTCTAGATATCCGATCCGTCCCAGACCGAGTGAGGGTGCTGCTATCTCTTGACGGAGCAGATCATACGCCACCTCTTCATACGGATGGGCTTTTTTCATCGCACGGATGACTTGTTTCTGATTCAATTCCGTTACGATCGTTTCGATTCGGACTTCTGTCACCCGTTCCACCTGCCCCGGCTTACCTCTATACGGATTGGCATCCGCTGTTGGTTTAAACTGACCGATGCCCGTGCTGTGGAACTGACAGTCGCTATATGCGCCGATATGCCCTGCTCCTGCTCTTCCAAGAGCTTCAGCGACCTGTTCAGCTGCTGATTCCGGAACGAAGACAACGAGTTTATAGACGGTATTCTCGAAAGAAGGTGCCAATACGCTTGTATCGGTCAACCCTAAGGCAGTTGCCATCAGATCGTTGACACCTCCTTCCGCAACATCCAGGTTCGTATGCGCTGCATAGACAGCAATATCATGGCGGATACATTTCATGACGATTCGTCCCGCCGCTGATTGATCCGTGACTTTCGCTAATTTGCTGAAAATCGGTGGATGATGCGCGATGATCAAGTCGATGTTTTTTTCAATCGCTTCATCGACCACAGACTCTAAGACATCGAGTGTCACGAGCACACGTTTGACTTCTTTGTTCAGTGTTCCGATTTGTAATCCGATTGGATCTCCTTCAAAAGCGAATTTCTTCGGTGCAAACGATTCGAATTGTTCGATAATCTGTTGTCCGTTCGCCATTACCCCGTCACCTCGTCCATTTTTTGAATCAGCCGCTCGATCGTCTCGATTTTTCCCTGCAATACTTCGGAATCATTTCCACGACGCATCTGTTCTAGAATATACTGCCGTTTTTGTTTTTCCGTTTGCCATTTCTCCACAAAAGCAGGCGCCTTTTCCCGTGTGAGTTGAGGACCAAAAAACAGTTCCCATTCCCGTCGTTCAAGATTATCGGCGTATAAGGACTCTTCGCCTTTTTGGGCGACAAGAATTTCGTAGATCTTTTCATTTTCTTTGACGATCGCTTCGGATAACAAGGCATATCCATTCGCTAAAAGCCACTTTCTGACATCAACGGCATCAACATTCGGTTGGAGAATCAGACGTTCCTCTCCTGATAGATGTGTTTTTCCTTCTTCAAGAATCGTCGCAATCAATGTCCCGCCCATTCCAGCAATCGTAATGGCCGTCGCTTCGCCTGGTCTTAAAACTGTGAGACCACTTCCAAGTCGGACCTCGATTTTTTCTTCTAGCTGGACAAGCGCCACTTGTGCTTGCGCTGCTTCCATCGGTCCAAGATTGACCTCACCCGCGATTGCCCGTTCGACTAGGTTTTGTTGGATGCAGTAGCATGGTACAAAGGCATGATCCGAACCGATGTCTGCTAAGACCGCCCCTTGTGGAATATAGGACACTACTTTTTGTAAGCGTTGGTCGAGTATGACGTTCGTTTGCATTTCTTTCATCCTTCCTCTGTTCAATCTCTTTTAAAAATAGCCGAATTGATGAAAAAAAGAAATAGTCACCTGATGTAGCAGGACAACAAAAAACATCTATCTCGGAGAAGAGACAGATGTTGATCGACTTATTTCTTTTCAGCAAGCCATTTCGCTAAAACAGTGGCTTCTTCATCATTCGCAAGACCACCAGGCATTTGCCCTTTACCGTTGATTGCGATTTCTTTAATTTCTTCTTCTTTCAGCTTCGCGCCGATCTTAGTTAAGTTCGGACCTGCTCCACCTTCAAGATTTCCACCGTGGCATCCTGTACATCCTTTTGATGCAAACAGATCTTCCGGCTTCATTTCAGCTGTTGATGGACCTTTTTCAGCTTGTTTTACCTGATCGACCCCAAAGTATGACAATGAAATCATGGCGATGATGGCGATGATCGCAATCGCTGCGAACGGTACTAACGGATTACGCATTTGGATTCCCCCCCATATTCTATACCCAACCAAGTTGGTGACTGAATGGTATTCCCCGTTACTATTCTACTGTAAAAAAAACAGAGAAGGAAGAAAAAAACAAAACTTTTTCTCCCTTCTCACTAAAATTTCATATTTTCTTCACACTTTAAAATTAATCGAGGAAATCCTTGAGACGTTTCGAACGACTTGGATGACGCAATTTACGTAATGCTTTTGCCTCGATTTGACGAATTCGTTCACGGGTGACACCAAACACTTTCCCAACTTCTTCAAGTGTACGTGTCCGACCGTCATCCAGACCAAAGCGCAGACGTAAGACATTTTCTTCCCGATCCGTTAATGTATCGAGTACATCTTCCAACTGTTCTTTTAACAACTCATACGCTGCTGCGTCCTGAGGTGCTGTCGCATCTTGGTCTTCGATGAAGTCTCCGAGATGTGAGTCGTCTTCTTCCCCGATTGGCGTTTCGAGCGAAACCGGCTCTTGAGCAATCTTGAGAATTTCCCGAACTTTCTCCGGCGTAATTTCCATCTCTTTTGAGATTTCTTCCGGTGTCGGTTCACGTCCAAGATCTTGGAGCAACTGACGTTGGACACGAATCAATTTATTGATGGTTTCAACCATATGAACCGGGATCCGGATCGTCCGTGCTTGGTCAGCGATCGCACGTGTGATGGCCTGACGAATCCACCACGTGGCATACGTCGAGAATTTATATCCTTTAGTATAATCAAACTTTTCAACCGCTTTGATCAATCCCATGTTTCCTTCTTGAATCAAATCAAGGAACAACATGCCGCGACCGACATAACGTTTTGCGATCGATACAACAAGACGCAGGTTGGCCTCAGCTAGACGCTTTTTGGCTTCTTCATCATTTTGTTCGATCCGTTTTGCGAGTTCGACCTCATCTTCTGCATTCAAAAGATCCACTCGACCGATTTCTTTCAGGTACATCCGGACCGGATCATTGATTTTGACACCTGGCGGAACAGATAGATCGTTTAAGTCGGCTTCTTCCTTGTCGTCCCCTGTTCCATCGTTGTTGACCTTGATGCCTTCGGTTTCGAGCAATTGAAGGAACTCTTCGAATTGTTGTGCATCCATCGATTCAAACGAACTGAGTTTATCCTCGATTTTTTGATGCGATAGTTCACCATTCTTGTGTCCGAGCGCGATTAGTTCATCCTTCGCGAGACGGAGTATTTCTGCTTCTGATCTTGCTTTTTCTGCCATCGAACCATACACTCCTTCCACATCATGCAACAGGTCACCGATCTTTCAAACGCCGTTTCCGTTCGATGATCGCCTGCATTAGTTCCGCTTGAGCACGGATATCTGTTTGTTGACTTAACTGCGACTTTTCCTCGTCCAGCATCCGTCGTTGTCGTTCGTTTTGAACGGCACGAATATAATGACTCAGTAAATCCGGATCATATTCCGGCATTAACATAAACTCTAGATCGGCTACGATTCGCTGAAGCGAAGCATCGTGAAGCATCGTCAGAAACCGGTCGGGATCCGCTGGGGTATTTGCTCCGTAAAATTCATATAGTTTTCCTGCGATCAATTGATGGGCCGGATCGTTAAATGCCACACCAAGCTGATCACGTACCTCAAGGCCAACTTCCTCTGAACGAATCATATACGCAAGCAAAAATCGTTCTGCTCGTTTCCAGTTCGAGAAGGTGCGGTCTTGAGGGGAAGAGGTAACTACTTGTGTCTCTTGCCGTCGTTCTTGTTTTGGTTTAATGTGTTGCGTCTGCAACGGTTTAACTTGTGACAGCAATGATTCTTTCGACAAGTGGAACTCTTCCGCTAGTTTCCCTAAATAGATGTCGCGTAACAATGGATTGGCCGTCCGACCAATCTCCTCAAGCATAGTTTCAATATAACGGACCCGTTCTCCTTCTAATCGGAGGTTTTTTCCTTGCCGAAAATAAAAAGATTTAAATTCAAGGCTTGAAATCCGCTCCTGTTCGATTAAACGAAGAAAGGACTCTTCCGACTGTGTCCCAATAAAAGAATCGGGATCTTCCTCATCCGGAAGACGAATGACAGAACAATCGACCGCAATGTCTTCTAGCAGGCGTAACGCTTTTAAGGTTGCGGCACGCCCGGCTTTGTCTCCGTCATAACAAACAATGACTTCATCGACGATTCGCCCCAGATTTTGAGCATGGATCGGTGTCAAGGCCGTCCCTAAAGAGGCTACCGTATAGGGTATACCCGCTTGAGCGACACGTACAACATCTAAATTCCCTTCCACTAGCACTACTTGCTTACTTTTACGCATCGCACCACGTGCTTGTGCAAAACCAAATAACAATTCACTTTTATTAAAGAGTGGGGTTTCCGCTGTGTTGACATACTTCGGGTCTCTTCCGTCAATGGAGCGTCCACTGAATCCAACAATCGTGCCATCACGATCTGAAATTGGAAATACCACCCTACCATTGAACCGATCGCGATAATCGCCATCTCTACCTACAGAAATCAGCCCAGCTTCTACCATTTCATCCAGATCAAAATTTCTTCTTGCCAACGAGTCGACTGTGAATCGTTCTTGATCAGGTGCATACCCTAACTTGAATTCCCGCATGGCAGGTTCTTGAATCCCCCGTTTTTCCAGGTATTCTCGCCCGACATCACCGGCAGCCGTCTGTAACATGACTTCATGATACAAATCCGCTACGATTCGGTGAGCTTCCCGCATCCGGTATTTCTTTTCTTGATCTGGTGTCGATTCCGTTTGATCAGATCGTTCAAACTCTGGTAATTTGATATCCGTTCGATCTGCGAGCTTCGTGACGGCTTCTGGGAAACTCATCCCTTCCGTTTCCATGACGAACGTAATCGCATTGCCCCCTGCTCCGCAACCAAAACAATAATACATGCCTTTATCCGGAGAAACAGAAAAAGAAGGGGACTTTTCAGAATGAAATGGACATAACCCTGAATAACGATTCCCTTGTTTTTTTAATTCTACACGTTCTGATATCAATTCAACGATATCCGTTGCTTGTCGGACTTGGTCAACCAATTCGTCAGGAAGCCGTTTCAATCGGTCACCTCTCCTTTCGAACGTTTATATACATATACCCGCAATGAAACGGAACGAATACTCGTTCCGTTTCATTAGAAAAGTTACATCATCTCATTTAAGCAGCTAGATTAGTATACTACGTGAATCATCACTTTACTAGTCATGTGATTTGCCGGAAATCCCGGTCAAGATTAAATTGGCTGTTTCCTCGACTGCTTTATTCGTCACGTCGATGACCTGACACCCAATCCGGTCGTACAATTTTTTAGCATAGTCGAGTTCTCGATTAATCCGGTCGATTTGCGCGTAAGCGGCTTCCGGCTTCAAGCCAAGTGAGCGTAACCGTTCCATCCGAATATCAATCAGCTTTTCAGGAGAAATCAATAATCCAAAACATTTTTCTTTTGGAATATCAAACAGTTCCTCTGGCGGAATCGATTCCGGGACGAGCGGCACATTAGCAACCTTATATCGTTTTAATGCTAAATACTGAGAAAGTGGTGTTTTCGATGTGCGCGACACACCGATCAACACGATGTCCGCTCGTTTGATTCCCCGCGGGTCGCGTCCATCATCGTATTTCACGGCGAATTCGACCGCTTCGATTTTCCGGAAATATTCTTCATCTAGCCGGTAAATCAAACCCGGCTCTTCCTTCGGCTGCATGCCGAGGCGTTCTTCCATCGTATCGAGCAAAGGACCTAACAAATCGATTGCTTTGACGTCATGAGCATGCGCCGTCTCCGCAAGCAGACGCCGGTGCGTCGCTTGAACGATCGTATAAACGATCGTCGCCTGCTCTTCTTTCGCATGTAACACAAGATCATAAATGACTTGATCGTCATCGACGAAGGGAATCCGGACGGTTTCGATCGCCTGTTCCGGAAACTGAATCGCGGCTGCCCGCACCACGAGTTCACACGTCTCACCAACCGAGTCACTGACTACATAAATGCGTTGTCTCATCTGCGAACCTCCTCTTAAAGTTCTTCATCTCGTGCTAATGCGACTAATACTTTTGTCATATTCGTTTTCGTCATGCGTCCGACAACTTTTAAGATCCCGTCCACTTGTTCGACGACCGGCATCGAATCAATCTGTTTTTCGATCAATTTCATTCCGGCACCGATCAACGTCTCTGATTTTTCACAAACGGTCAAGTTCGGCATCCGGGTCATGATGATGTTGACCGGTAACGAGTCAAGCTCCTGATTCCCGATCGCAGCACGTAAAAAGTCCTTTCGGGACAAGACGCCTACTAGGGCATGATCTTTTCCGACGACGAACAACGAGCCGACGTCTTCGAGAAACAAGTGAACAATCGCATCATACACCGTCATCCCTTCATGAATGACTTTCGCAGAAGACATGAATTCGCCTACCGTCAACGTATCCAGTTTTTCGTGTAACATCGACGCATTTTTTTTACCGACATACATATAGCCGACGCGCGGACGTGCCTCTAGCATCCCTGTCATCGTCAAAATCGATAAATCCGGACGTAAGGTCGCCCGGGTCAAGGAGAGTTCAGACGCAATCTGCTCTCCTGTGATCGGACCATTTTCTTTGACGATTTGGAGTATTTTTTTCTGCCGTTCATTTAACTTCATCGGCTCATCCGTCCTTTATTCACACTAAAGTGAGTGCATTGAATCGTGCGACTTTTTCGATTGCCGTCGCAAATCGTTTCATCTCGCTAAGGCGATTTGTCCGAACCGCTTCATCATCTGCCATGATCATCGTCCCGTCAAAATAGGCAGTGATCGTCGGCACGCTAGCTTCGAGTACTTGAATCGCCCGTTCATAGTCAGAGACTTCGACGGCTGCTTCAATTTCTGGAATCAGCTGTTCGATCTGTTCATGCAACGCACGTTCCGCTTCATTTTCAAAAAGTGTCGGATCGACAGTGACCACGGTCTCCGCTTTTTTCGAAATGTTCAAGACACGGCTGAGCTGTTCGACCGTTTTCTTAAACGTCGGACGTTGCGTCGCCTGTTCGAGCATCGCTGCTCGTTTTTCATTTGCTTCGACCGTCAACTGGGGTTCAAGTGCCGCTTCAATCACATCATGACGATGACCTTTTTCCGACAGACGGAATTTCAGGCGCTGATTGAAGAAGTCTTCCATCGCTGCTTTTACTTGTTCTGCATCGGCTTGATAAAGCCCTGCTTTTAGTTGTGCCGCGACAACGAATTCAATCAGTTCCGACAACGTCATGTCAATCTGACGGTCTGAAAGAATCTGAACGATCCCCTGCGCTTGGCGTCGTAACGCATAAGGGTCAGCAGAACCACTTGGAATCATACCAACACCAAAGAAACCGGCGACGCTATCCATCTTATCCAAAACAGCTAATACTGTTCCCGTTGCCGTGCTTGGACTTTCATCCCCAGCAAACCGTGGTAAGTAATGTTCACGAATCGATGCTGCAACTTCTGCATCTTCGCCTTTCATGTTGGCATAACGTTCGCCCATCATCCCTTGGAGTTCTGTAAACTCGTAGACCATTTGACTGACGAGATCAAACTTATAGATTGTTCCGGCGCGTTCCACTTTAGCCTGTTCTGCTCCGAAACGATCGGCAAGTTGTAAGGCCATCTCACGAACACGGCGGACTTTTTCGCCTGTCGTTCCGAGTTTTTCATGGAAGACGATTTTATCCAACCGTGCTGCCTGCGCATCGATATCCGCTTTTTTATCTTCTTCATAGAAGAACTGGGCATCCGCAAGACGTGCCCGGATGACCTTTTCGTTACCACGTGCGACGTTCTCCAGATGATTTGCATTTCCGTTACGGACCGTGACGAAATAGTGTAATAATGTTCCGTCTTTCTTCACTGGGAAATACCGTTGATGTTCTTTCATCGTCGTGATGAGCACTTCTTCCGGTAGTTCGAGATAGGCTTCATCAAACGCACCAAACAGAGCAGTCGGATATTCGACCAAATTCGTCACTTCTTCGAGAAGGGTTGGGTCGATTGGCACGTCAAAACCTTCCTGTTCGCTCAATGTTTGAATTTGTTTTTCAATCATCTGACGACGCTTGTCATAACTGACGATGACATGTTCTGCTGCGAGCGCCTCGACATACGCGTTTGGACGTAAGATCGTGATGTCTTGACCAAGGAAACGATGTCCGCGTGACGTCCGTCCCGTCTCGACAGTGGCCACTTCAAACGGTATGACTTGCTCGTCAAGCAAGGCAATCATCCAACGAATCGGACGCATGTAACGTAAGGACTGGGTACTCCAACGCATGTTTTTCGGGAAGGACATCGCTTCGACGATCTGTTTTAATCCCGGCATCAATGTCGCTGTTTCCTGCCCTACTTCTTTGCGTGTCGCAAAGATGTATTCGACACCTTTTTCTTCTTTGAGGAACAGGTCTTCCGTCGTCAATCCTTTTCCACGTGCAAACCCTTGTGCCGCTTTGGTCCAGTTACCTTCTTCGTCCTGAGCAATCCGCTTAGCAGGACCTTTCAACGTTTCTTCTAAGTCCGTTTGACGCTCCGACATACCCGTGACGAGGACCGCAAGACGGCGTGGTGTCGAAAACGATTCAATCGTCTCGAACGTAATCCGCGCTTCTTTCAAGAACGTCTTAATCCGGTCCTTTAATTGTGTTTCCGACTGCAGGACAAAACGAGCCGGCATTTCTTCAAGACCGATTTCAAGTAATAATTCATGCATGCGATTCACCTGCTTTCGATTTAATCAATGGGAATCCCAACCGTTCCCGTTCTTCGATGAAGCTTTGTGCACAACGGCGTGACATGTTTCTTACACGATGAATGAACCCTGTCCGTTCCGTGACGGAAATCGCACCTTTGGCATCCAATAGATTAAAGGCATGTGAACACTTCAAGATATAGTCATAGGCTGGGAACACCAGATTTTCATCAAGCGCTCGGTTTGCTTCTTTTTCGTATTGATCAAACAATGTAAACAACAAGTCGACATCCGATGTCTCAAACGTATATTTTGAATGCTCGAATTCCGGCTGATAGAAGATATCGCCATATTTGAATCCGTCCGTCCACACTAAATCAAACACACTTTCGACGTCCTGGATATAGGACGCGAGACGTTCGATTCCGTACGTGATTTCAACAGCAATCGGACTGCATTCGATCCCACCGACTTGTTGGAAATAGGTGAACTGCGTGATTTCCATTCCGTTTAACCAAACTTCCCATCCGAGACCCGCTGCACCAAACGTCGGATTCTCCCAGTTATCCTCAACAAAACGAATATCGTGTTCAAGCGGATTGATCCCAAGCAGTTCAAGACTTTGTAAGTACAATTCCTGAATGTTATCCGGTGACGGTTTCATGATGACTTGGAACTGATGGTGTTGATACAAACGATTCGGATTTTCTCCGTAACGTCCATCCGCCGGTCGTCGTGATGGTTCTGTGTAACAGACGTTCCATGGTTCTGGTCCGAGACTCCGTAAAAATGTCATCGGATTCATCGTCCCGGCACCTTTTTCCACATCATATGCCTGCATCGTCAAGCAGCCTTGTTCAGCCCAAAACTTTTGCAGTGTTAAGATCATTTCCTGTACTGTCATCTTCAAGACTTCCACCTCCAAATTTATGCGGGAACGCAAAAACGTCCCTATGTACAACAAGGTTGTACATAGGGACGAGACAAGCCCGCGGTTCCACCCTACTTGCATGACAAGCATGCCACTCTTTGATCAGGAACACTCAAAAATGCCGTTCACACCTAATTCATTTTCGGCTCACACTATCCCGAAATCGCTTGACTGAACGTCAGGTGTTACTCCTTTTTCTCATCGTGTTCGTTTAGTTAGTTCTTCCGCACTTATTCTACCGAACGATCGACCAGTCTGTCAATCGTCTCCGAGATTGAGTAATTGATCCAGAACCCGTTTCGAACGAAGACGAAGACCACTGTACCGTTCCATATAAGCATCCATGATTTGCCGTAACAAACGTTTTGTTTCCGGCTTCACTTCAACCTTACCGATCCGGGAAAAATCATAGACGGAAAATACATAGAGCATCTTAGCGACCGATTCCGTCAAATAGACAGCATGCTCATCTTCGTGCCGATGCCGCCTGCACAATAAGCCACCGTGGTTCAGTGAAAACGCGAATGGCGCTTCGGCACTGCCGCAAATCGTACAGCCGTTTAGATGTGGCGCAATTCCTAGATGCCGAAGTAATCGAAGTTCGATGATAAACGAGACGACGTCCGGATCAAGTCCTTCGTTCATCGCCTCTAGACCATCAACGAACAAGTCATACAGTGCCGGTTGCGGTACCCGTTCATCCAGTGCCTTATCCGCCAGTTCCAGGACATACATCGCATAGGCCATCAAAAAAACATCTTGGCGGATGTTCGAATATCCGGTAATGACATCGGCTGACTTCAATTGACCGAGACCACGTGAACGTGGATACACGTAAACCGCCCGAATGAACGGTTGACTCGCAGCGTTAAAACGGCTGCCTGGTTTTTTCGCACCACGGGCCATGACGGCGAGCTTGCCATATTCACGTGTTAACAGCGTAATGATTTTGTTTGATTCACCATACACGACCGTGCGTAATACAAGCCCTTCCGCCTTATCAATCATCGCTTAATACTCGTCGTCCCGGAAACCGAGTTCACGCAATTGTCCGGCTTTGTTCCGCCAGTCTTTTTGCACCTTCACCCAAAGGTTGAGGTAAACTTTTGTCCCGAGTAACATCTCGATATCCGTCCGGGCTTCTGACCCGATTTCTTTTAACAAGGCACCACGTTTACCGATGATGATTCCTTTTTGTGAATCACGCTCAATCAAAATCGTCGCATGGATGTCGACCATGTTGCCGTCTTCCCGTGTCTTGATCTGATCAATCGCCACAGCAATCGAGTGCGGGACTTCGTCACGCGTCTTTTGCAAGACTTTCTCACGAATCATCTCCGAGATGATAAACCGTTCCGGGTGATCGGTAATTTGATCTGCCGGGTAATACATTGGTCCTTCTGGAAGGATTTTCGCGATCTCTTGTAAAAGAGGTTCGACGTTGTTACCTTGGAGCGCCGAAATTGGGACGACTGCCGCAAAATCCAATTCGTTTTGATACGATTCGATGATTGGCGGGATGTCGTTTGGATGAATCAAGTCAACTTTATTCATGACGAGGATGATTGGTGTATCGAGATCTTTTAGCTTCTCGATAATGAACTCATCCCCTTTTCCTTTAGGTTCCGTCACATTAATCATGAAGAGAATCGCATCGACTTCACGCAACGCATTGGTTGCGACCTTCATCATGAAATCACCGAGTTTGTGTTTTGGTTTATGGATCCCTGGTGTATCAATGAAAATCGTCTGCAAGTCGTCTGTCGTGTAGACACCTTGAATCTTATTCCGTGTCGTCTGTGGTTTATCCGACATGATGGCGATTTTTTGACCAATCACACGGTTCAAGAATGTTGATTTCCCGACGTTCGGACGACCGATGATCGAGACGAATCCTGATTTAAATCCTTCTTTAAACATGAAGATCTCCCTTCGTGAATGCACCTGGTAGGAGGGCACCAACCGTCGTTTCCGTGACATCACCCGTCAGGTTCGTCAAGTAGACAGGCATATCGGCATCACACATCTCAAATAAGACTTGGCGACACTGTCCACATGGTGCAACAGGTCCTTCTGTATCTGCCACGACAGCCATCGCTGCGTATTCACGTGCATCTTGTGCCCATGCAGAGAAGATAGCCGTCCGTTCAGCACAGTTGCAAAGACCGTATGCTGCATTTTCGATGTTACAACCGTGGAATACTTGTCCGTCTTTCGTAAGCAAGGCAGCGCCGACTTGGAATTTTGAATAAGGAACATATGCTTTTTCGCGTGCGAGTTTCGCTTGTTCGAGTAATTGTTCTGTTTTCATGTCATTTTTCCCCTTTTAGCAACTTTGTTGGCCAAAAAAGGCCGGATTCTTATTGTACCAAATATGGAACGAAGATGCATAGTGCAATCGCAATTGATGTAAGCGCCAACACAAGAACGGCACCACTCGCGATGTCTTTCGCCGCTTTGGCTAACGGATGCCACTCTTGTGTCACGAGATCGACGGTTCGCTCGAATGCCGTGTTAAACATCTCCGCACTGAGCACGACCCCCACCGTTAAACACAAGATGGCCCGTTCCGTCGAAGTCAGTGGTAAGTAAAAGGCAACGAGTAAAACAATCAGACCAATCAGGAAGTGGACTTTCATATGCCGTTCTTCCTTGACAGCTTGGCGTATCCCGTTCATCGCATGAACAAACGGTAACCACCACGTCTTCACAATTTTCCTCGATACAACTCGAAGTGATGCAGGATTTCCTCCTGACGCTTTGTCATGATGTCTTCATCTGCTTTTTCAATGTGATCATACCCGAGCAGATGCAAAAAACCATGCACGGCTAAAAATCCAAGTTCCCGTTCAAAATGATTACCGTATTCCGCGGCCTGCTCCCGGCATCGTTCGACCGAGATGATTAAATCCCCGAGGACAACCGGTTCGTCTTCAAGCAGTTGAAAATCGATTTCATCCTCTCCGAGTTCATCCATCGCAAACGAGATGACGTCTGTCGCTTGGTCTTTCCCACGCCACTCCCGGTTAATCTGCTGAATTTCATCATTTGTCACAAATGTGACCGACAATTCACTGTTTTGTTCCACCTCTTCTTCCGTTGCCGTATAGACTAAAATCGACTCGACCAACTTCATCTGATCTTCCGTCAACAATGTACCTTCATCTGTTGTATAAATGTTCATGTCAGTTCCTCTTTCTTTAATTCAGGATATTCAATTCGTTCATGGAAAAGTCCAGATAATGTGTGGCACGCACTCTCACCGACGCGATAAATATCACGTGTCGTCATGTCACATTCTGAAAATTGATCATCGAGTAACTTTTCACGAATGATTTTTTTGACCAATTCTTGAATTCCTGTTTCAGTCGGTGCTTTCATGGAACGAACCGCCGCTTCGATCGAATCGACAATCATGATGACAGCCGCTTCTCTCGATTGTGGCTTTGGACCAGTATACCGGAAATCGGCTTCGTCGACCTCCCCTTGTTCCGTCGCCTTGACGTAAAAATAACGTAATAACGAGGTCCCGTGATGTTCCCGGCAAATATCGACGATGACACTCGGTAATTTTGCTTCTTCCAACAGTTCAACTCCATCGTCCGTATGCGCCAGGATGACGCGTGCCGACTCTTCCGGCTTCAGACGATCGTGCGGATTAAGACCATGTTGATTTTCAATGAAGTAGAGTGGACGACGGGTTTTGCCTAAATCATGATAGTAAGCTCCAACACGCGCCAATAATCCATCGGCCCCAATCGCTTCGCAAGCTGTCTCAGCCAGGTTCGCGACCATCATACTGTGATGGTAGGTTCCGGGTGCCTCGACCAATAATTTTTTCAGTAACGGATGCGTCGGATTTAGTAGTTCAAGAAGACGGGTGGGCGCCAAGATACCAAACGTCATCTCAAGGAACGGCAATAATCCGATGGCTAAGATTGCGCTTAAGACGCCACTTGCAATCGCAAACCCTATCAAAATCGATGTTTCTTTTAGTTCCAGTTGCCCACTACGCATTAAGACAAACGCGAGGAACACAGCGATATTGGCCGCAGAAATCGTCAAACTGCTGATGAAAATCCGTCGGCGCGACAAGCTGGACCGCAGAAAATACGTCGCAACCAATCCCCCGACCAATAAATAAATCGCAATGTTAAAGCTGAAGTTCTGATTCACACTATAGAAAAAGGTCCCCGCTAGCGCCATGAACAGTGTACTCGATAAGGCAATTCGTTCGTTCAGCAAATTACGTAGGACAAGTGCTGAAAAAGCTGTTGGTGTCAGTAGATAGAGAGCTGGATTGATGTCATCCGCTAAAAACGCCATCCCGTATGTGACGATGAGTTGGAGAATGACGACTAGATAGACGAGACTAAATAGTTTCACCTTACCCATCTTCGCATAACGGAGATTCGAACGACCGATGAATCCGAATAATAATATAGTCATCAGTGCGCTTAAAATCAATGTCCCAAGCAGCGGCTTAAAGGATTGACGATCAGAAATCAATCCAACGAGTTGCAGTTGCCGGTACGCATCCTGAGAAATGACTTCTCCACGTTTGACGATGACTTCACCTTCAGAGATCAGTACGGGTTCGACTTTTTCGTTCGTCTGCTTACGTAGTTGTTCTGTTTTTTCCGGATCATAGACGTAGTTCGTCACGATCAATTGATCGGTCAACGTTTTTCCAACTGCCTTCATCGAAAATGACAACGGCGACCGTTCAATGTCAAGTCGTGCATTTTCACGGGCTTCTGAGACTTCACCACCGTCAGAAGAAATCCGTTGCCGCATCGCTTCTTCAATCGCCGTAATGACGACGTCACGGACCGTGCTTCGGACCGAGTTCGATGACGTTGCAAGCAAACGTAACTCATCATCCTGTAGCAAGTCAGCAGCTTCCGTCCCTCGGAGACGCTGTTTGATTCGTCCGATATCTTCTGCCTGCTTGATACCTTTAAGACCCGCAAACAGCTGTTCGATTTTATCAATCTGCTGTGTTGCGTATTCTTGTTTAATCGTATATTGACTGTCGATTGCTGCGACGGTATTTTCTTTGAGTAACCGTGTTGCTTCACGGTCTTCAATCGTCAGCGGTGACCGGATATCTTCTTCCGCAATCGAAAATGGTTCTGCCGATAACGCTTCCGGTCGGACACTGACATACATCATCGTTGAGATGATGATATAAAACCCAAGCGTCAACAGACCAATCCATATACCTACTTTCCGCATTCGTTCGTCTCCTTTCCACCCTAAGACTCACCTATTGCGTGTTAGCCGAGTTCTTGACTATACGCATCAATGATTTTTCGAACAAGTGGATGTCGGACGACATCAGCCGAGCTGAAGTGTTCAAAGTGAATGCCCCGGACATTTCCGAGTAAGTTTAAGGCTTCTTGTAAACCGGATGCCTTCCCGCGCGGTAAATCGACTTGTGTCAAATCGCCTGTGACGATCATCTTCGAATGGAATCCGAGACGTGTCAGAAACATCTTCATTTGTTCTCGTGTCGTATTTTGTGCTTCGTCTAAAATAACAAAGGCGTGCTCGAGGGTCCGTCCCCGCATATAGGCGAGCGGCGCGATTTCAATCACACCACGTTCCAGCAAACGGGCGGTATGCTCGACTCCGAGAACATCATGTAACGCATCATAGAGCGGACGCAAATACGGATCGACCTTTTCTTTTAAGTCACCTGGTAAAAACCCTAAATTCTCACCTGCTTCTACCGCTGGTCGTGTTAGCACCAGTCGTTTGACGTACCCTTCCTTCAAGGCACGTGCCGCCATGACGACGGCAAGATACGTTTTCCCGGTCCCGGCTGGTCCGATCCCAAACGTCAGGTCACATTTTTCGATCCCCCGGACATAACGGGCCTGCCCAAGTGTTTTGGCACGCAGCGGTTTTCCTTTATGATTCGTATGAATGACCGTATCGTACAATTCCAGTAATTCATCCACACGATCTTGTCGAGCGAGTTGAATCGCACTGGTTGCATCACGTTCCGTCAAGACAGCACCTCGATCAACAAGCTGTTTTAAGACACTGACCACCTGTTTAGCTAAAATAACAGACCGTTCTTCTTCTGACTGCGCCAGTAATTCATCTCCCCGGGGTGTCAGTTGCACATCCAGTTCCGCTTCCATCGTTTTTAGTACGGCATCGTTCGGTCCTACGAATGCTTGAATCTGTTCTGAATTCGAAAATGCAAATGGGATTCTTTCATTAAATATCACGTTATGATTGGCCTCCTAATGATGGATAACAGTATGTCATCTCTATAAGTCTATTCTAGTCCACTTTAGCATTTCCAAAGAATAGATGGAAAGAAAAACCCATCCCCAACACGTTGTTTCCTAGTTTTACCGCATCTTGATTCCCAGCGGTTCATCGTGACCACTAACAGACGGCTCCTTGAAGCAAAAAAGTGACCCTCGTAAAAAAACGAGGATCACTTTTTTCAACGAGGCGGCGTTTTCGAGGAACGTTTCGAAACCGGCGGTCCAAGGACTTCGCTCCAAATGATGGCTTGGCGAATTTCTTCCTGTGTCGTATGCATACCCTTTTGCCGATTACGTCGTGTACCAATCTCATCGCTTGCAATACTCCCCGTGATTTTACCGATGTTCGATTTCGACTGTTGTTTTTGTGCTTTCAGACGATCTCGTTCATCCAATCGTTGTTGCAATTCAGTCCGTTGATGTTTGACCGGTTGTGTTTGTTTTTGTTGTTTCCGCTTGATCGCAGGAGGCAGATCACGTTCCTCCGGTAACCGCGTTTCGACCTGATCGACCATTTTTTTGACATAGTCGCCAAATTCCTTCGAGGGAACTCGTGTTGAAGAACTCGTTTTTTTCTGATCAGCTGCCTTGGAGATGACAGAGATGACACCAAAGGCGATCATCAATCCGACCCAAATTAAACTTTCCATCCTAGATCACCCTTTATTGTGAGTCATTCGGCGAAGATTGACCACCAATCGCTTGACGCATTTTCGTATCAGCTGTCACGTTCAAGTAGTTGGCATAATCCATCACGCTGAAGTTGCCGTCACGTAATGCTTCTGCAATCGCAAGTGGGACTTCTGCTTCTGCCGCCACGACTTTGGCGCGCATTTCTTCGACACGTGATTTCATTTCTTGTTCGCTTGCAATCGCCATGGCACGACGTTCTTCGGCTTTCGCTTGGGCGATGTTTTTGTCGGCTTCCGCCTGATCCGTCTGAAGAACCGCTCCGATGTTTTTACCGATATCGATGTCCGCGATATCAATCGAGAGGATTTCAAACGCTGTTCCTGAATCCAGACCTTTCGCAAGGACGGTCCGAGAAATCATTTCAGGATTTTCGAGCACTTCTTTTTGATCCTGACACGAACCAATCGTCGAGATGACACCTTCACCAACACGCGCGATGACAGTTTCTTCACCCGCACCACCAACTAAACGGTCGATGTTGGCCCGAACCGTGATCCGCGCTTTTGCTTTTACTTCAATCCCGTTCATCGCAACACCCGCAATGAATGGTGTTTCGATGACTTTTGGGTTAACGGACATCTGTACGGCTTCAAGAACGTTCCGCCCAGCTAAATCGATCGCGGCCGCTCGTTCGAAACTTAGTTCGATGTTCGCCCGGTGTGCCGCAATCAAGGCGTTAACGACACGGTCAACGTTACCACCGGCCAGGTAATGACTTTCCAGTTGGTTTGTATTGAGGTCGATGCCGGCCTTGACGGCTTTGATTAATGGATTCACGATTTTTGATGGTGTGACACGACGCAGTCGCATCCCGACTAACGTGAAGATTGAGACACGGACTCCAGCAGCGAGCGAGCTAATCCAGAGTGGAATGGGGACAAGCGTAAAGAAGATTGCGAGGAAAATAAGTATTCCTCCCGATATGAGTAAAATGGTCAATAGTTCAGGTGTCATGTGAGTGACTCCTCCTTCGTTTTTTGGACTCGAACGATGACTCGTCCGTGGGTGACGTCTTGGACGACGACTTGTTCGCCCGAGTTGATGAAACTACCTTCTGTGACGGCGTCGACACGATTCCCGTCGATTTCAATCGTTCCTGCAGGGCGAAGCTGGGTCAAACTAATCCCGACCTTACCGCGCAGTTGTTCTTTGTCTTGATGAGATAGATATCCTTTTTCCGACGATGTCGAATCCGTCAAAATCAAGCCTCTCCATAAGAGCGATTGGTTTGATTTAATCCGACGATACGCCCAAAACCCAGCAGCGAGTGATAAAAAAACTGCCAATCCTATCGCGAGACCAACTTGACCAACCGTTGCTCCGGCCATGATTAAACTCGCGAGGACAGCACCGATGCCAAGCACACCAAAAATACCGAATCCTGTCACGAATATTTCGATCAGCAACATGATGACACCGATCATGAAGACCGCTAAAATCATCCCTAAGCTAAAAGACATTACTTCGTTCACCCCTTTTTCATCGGAATCAGACGACATACGATGTTTCTTCATTCTGAGCATGGTTCGTTGTTACTATTATTATATACGCTTTCATCTCAAAAAAGGTTTCAGAACTCTTTTAAGTTCCGAAAATTCTAATAACTCAAAAAAAAAAAAAAAAAAGGCGTCCCGCAGGACACCTTTTAAAACCGATTAATGTAATTGTTGTTTAACAAGACGATTAATCAAGGCACCGTCCGCCTTACCTTTAAGTTGCGGCATGACGATCCCCATTACTTTCCCCATATCAGAAGGAGCCGAGGCACCCGTCTTCGCAATCGCTGCATCGATGATTTCCTGGACTTCTTCTTCAGAAAGTTGTTTTGGCATATAAGCTTCGAGCACGATTATCTCTGCTTGAATCTTCTCGACGAGGTCGTGACGATCAGCGCGTTCGAATTCTCGGAGGGAGTCGTTGCGCTGTTTCATCTCACGTGAGAGTATAGTTAGCTCTTCCTCATCAGTTAATTCTTGCTTACCGAGTTTAATCGCTTCATTTTGCAGGGACGACTTCACCATCCGAATCGTCGTGAGACGATCTTTCTCACGCGCGCGCATGGCTTCCTTCATATCCACTGTCAAACGCTCTTGAAGACTCATGAGGATACACCCTCTCTAACGTTAGAACTTCTTACGCTTACGCGCAGCCTCCGATTTAAGCTTACGTTTTACACTTGGCTTTTCGTAGTGTTTACGTTTACGAACTTCAGCAAGCGTACCATCTTTTGAAACACCACGTTTGAAGCGACGAAGTGCGTCTTCAAGTGATTCATTTTTACGTACACGAGTTTCCACTAGTTTTCCCTCCCTCCGATATTACCGACTAAAGGAAACGTGTCAGACACGTCATACAACATTATAGTAGGAATATACAAAATGGTCAATAGTTGATTGACCGGTTTTAATCTATTCCTGAGATGTTCCTTTTTGTTCTTTTCTATCCTCTCACGTCGCCTGATTATTTACAACAGATTCATGATTTTTTGCTGAAAAAAACCGAAATATTTTGTAAGCGCTTCCGTAATATTTATGAAATGTTTTGTCAAAACAGTGAATGATGTGTCAAAATATAAACAGTTATCTGAAAAAGGAGTTGTTCTCATTTATGAAAGAAGCCAAACGAATCATTTGGGGATTGGTTCTCGGGATTGTCCTCGGAATCATTCTCGCGACATTACCGGACAAATCAATCTATGAAGGATTGAATAAGTATGCGCTCCAACCAATCGGGACGATTTTCTTGAACCTGATCAAGATGCTTGTCGTACCGATCGTCTTCTTTTCAATTTCACTTGGTGTCATGGGCCTTGGGAATCCAAGAGAACTTGGCCGTGTCGGCGGAAAGGCAATCGGCTATTTCATGACGACGACGGCTGTTGCGATCGTCATCGCCCTTGGCTTGGCTTTATTAATCAAACCAGGGACGTTCGGGAATTTCGCGACAGACAATTTAAAGTATGATCAAGGAAATCTACCGGATACCAGCCTGATCAATACGATCGTCGGGATGTTCCCGACGAATCCGATTGCTTCGATGGCAGAAGGCAACATGTTACAACTGATCGTCTTCAGCGTTTTCATCGGGTTTGGGATTACATTCCTCGGTAGCAAGGCCTCGACGTTACGTTCGTTCATCGAACAAGGTAACGACTTGATGACGTACTTGATCGGTCTCGTCATGAAGATGGCACCGCTCGGCGCATTTGCTTTGATCGCTTCGGCCGTCGGTGCACAAGGATTTGATTCACTGAAAGCAATGGCACTCTATATGGGAGTCGTTATCTTGGCACTTGTCGTTCATTCCTTGTTGACGTACGGCTCAACTGTCTCGTTGCTCGGAAAGATGAACCCGTTTTTCTTCTTCAAAAAGTTTGCTCCTGTCATGTTGTTTGCCTTCTCAACCTCATCGTCGAACGCGACGTTACCGGTTGCGATGCAAACAGCACAGCGTGAACTGAAGGTTCCGCGTTCTGTGTCCAGTTTCGTCCAACCGCTCGGTGCGACGATCAATATGGATGGAACGGCGATCATGCAAGGGGTCGCAACCGTCTTTATTGCCCAAGTCTATGCAGTTGATTTATCACCTGCGCAACTGGCGACGGTCGTCTTGACTGCCGTACTTGCGTCTGTCGGAACGGCTGGTGTACCGGGTGTTGGTCTCGTCATGTTGACGATGGTCCTGCAATCGGTTAACCTCCCTGTCGAAGGGATCGCCTTGATCATCGGTGTCGATCGTCTGCTTGATATGATGCGGACGGCCGTCAACATTACAGGTGACGCCGCCTGTGCTGTCATCGTTGCGAAATCAGAAAAAGATAACCTAAAAGAAGAAGAGGAAGAAGACGAGCGTTACGCTTAATTTTTCCTTGATTCTAAAAAACGAGCCGCCCCTGTGAGTCATTCACAGGGGCGGCTCGTTTTTTAGTCTTTATTTTTTTAATACGTACGAGCTGAGCGGATCGACCGTAAGGCTACCAGACACTTTTTTAAGTGTTTTCGTTCCTGCCGTCTTACCATCGACGATCACATGCCATGTCCCTTTTGGTAACGTCATCTTGACCGCTTGACGTTTCGCATTGTGGACGACGTAGAGGTCAGTTTTTTGCTGTGGTGCCTCATCCGCTAACTGATAGGCAACGACCTGTTCCGGTGCGTCGTTGAACGTCAGATAACGTCGGATGTCTTTTGCTGAACCTAAGTGAAGCGCTGGGTTCGCTTTTCGGACTTGGATCAGTCCTTTCATGTAATCGACATCGGCTTGACGATCCATTTTTCGTTTCCAGTCGAGCTGGTTGACGGAGTCCGGTGACTTGTACGAGTTGTGGTCGCCACCTTTTGTCCGCATGAAATCCTGCCCTGCGTGGATGAATGTTGTTCCTTGTGACGTCAGTAAAATACCTGACGCGAGACGGTGCATTTTGGTTTTCGTTGCATCTGTATCCGTCGGGTTCGTTAAGTTCAACTTATCCCATAATGTGTGGTTATCGTGGGCTTCGACATACGTGATCGCTTGACCCGGTTCTGCTGTAAATCCGGTGATGTCTTTGTTGTAGGCGATCTCACCAACGATTCCGCGTTTGATTCGTGTTTCAAGACCCGTCTTGCCGTTGACGAAACCAGCTTCCGTATCTTCAAAGACACTGCCCTTGATCGCATCACGCAAGTTATCGTTGAAATGTGCGATACCCGGCATCTGTTTGGCATTCGTCTGATTGGCCTTGTCCGCTTCCGGGAGTGGTGTGCTTAAACTCCAACCTTCCCCAAAGACGAGGATCGACGGATCAATTTTCGCTGTCGTCCGTTTGACGGCATTCATCGTTTTGACATCATGAATCCCCATCAAATCGAAGCGGAATCCATCCCAACGGTATTCTTTTGCCCAGTAGTCAACCGAATCGACGATCAATTTGTGCATCATCTTCCGTTCAGAAGCCGTATCGTTACCGACACCCGTTCCATTCGCTAAATCGCCGCCTTCTGTGTAGCGGTAGTAATACCCTGGAACGATTTTATCCAAGTTCGAGGCTTTTGCGTCAAACATATGATTGTAGACGACATCCATCACGGCACGTAATCCGTTGTCGTGTAACCCTTGAATCATCTGTTTCATCTCTTTGATCCGGACTTTCGGATCATAGGCATTGGTTGCGTACGAACCTTCTGGTGCATTATAGTTCTTCGGATCATAGCCCCAGTTGTATGTTTTGAGTGGATTTGTCTCATCAACAGAAGCCGTATTGAAATCATACACAGGAATGAACTGGACATGGGTGATTCCGAGTTCTTTTAAGTGATCAAGACCGGTCTTCGTTTTTGTTTTTTTGCCGTCTTTCATCAAACGTGTGCCGGGTTCGACGACGCCAAGATATTTCCCTTTTTGTTTGATGCCTGAATCATACGTAGTCCCCGTGACGTCGAACATCGACAAGTCACGGACATGTGTTTCGTAAATGATGGCATCCGTCGCTTGTTTTAATGGCATTTTTGTTTTCGTCCAACGTTTTGGATCTGTTTCATTTAAATCGACGACAACCCCTTGGTCCCCGTTGACAGCAACAGCCGTCGCATACGGATCAACTGCCCGTGTCGTTTCTTTGGCATGTTTGACTTCATATGTGTACCCTGTTCCGTCAAGGTCTCCTTTGACGGTGACCGTAAAGACACCACGGTCGCCACGGACCATCTTGACTTCACGGACGATATCTTTTGTTGTTGCCGCTTGTTTTTTCGGTAACTTGTACAGCTCGAGTTCAACAGCTTGGGCAGTCGGTGCCCAGACACGGAACGTCGTTTTGCCTTTTTGGTACGAAGTGCCGAGTTTACCGTCATACGCATATTTTTGATCGAAGGCATCGGAACGCAAGATTTTCCCTGCTTCTAAGATTCCTTCGCCAAACACCGGATGTGACACGGTGACGATATTCGCGAGATCAATGTCCGATGCTACCGTGACTTCAAGTGTTTTCGCATCTACCTGTTTCACGACCGGATTGTTAAGACCTTTGAACGTTAATGTTTTCAGATCCTCTGCCGTCATCGGTGAATTCGTTTTGAGCGTCATCTTCTTAAAATCATCGGCTAAAAAGCTTGTGAATTTTGGTGTCCGGTCGATGTCCGGTTTACCGTAATACACGGTCTGATCGCCTTCGATCAGCCAAATGTCTTTTGCTCCCGCGTAATAAAAACGATCCGCGCCGTCTTTTTCCGACCAGCCTTCGATGTGAGGAATGATTCCGACAAGACGTTCCTTTGTCGTGTTCGCCAGTGTGACGTTGGCAACAGCACCAAACTCATCTTGAGCGTCGAATTCAAACCGTTTTCCGTCTTGAGCATTTGGCCATGCCCATACTCCATACTTGTCATAATCATTATCGTAACGGTAATAATGAATATTCGTATTGACGGATTCGACGTCACTACCACCCGTTGGATTGACAGGTGATACCTCTTTACTACCTGACTCGATCCACACTTCTGCGACGCCGTCTTTGATCATGTCTTTTGTGATGAACCGGTCGCTTTCTGAACCAGCATCTTTGTTCCAATCGTCATCCCGGACGATGAAACCAATTTTTTCCGGTTGATCGACTGGAAATTCATAAGCTGCGATCTTTCCATAAGCATCCTCGCCATTAAAAGCGTGTGCCTTATTCGGGAAGTAATCCGGTCCATTGGCCCATAACCAGAGATTCCAATCTTTTTGTGACGTTTTATCCTCTTTATAGTGAATGATGACGAGTGTCGATTTTCCTTTTTCCAGTGCCAAACCGTTTACTGGAAATAAACTAAATATCAGTGCAAACGTTAGCACAACTGCACAGACTGACTTCAATCGATTCATACCGTATCCTCCTTGGTTTTATGTAATCGTTTTCATTTCCATTTTCCATTCGTTCTGCAGTTCTGTCAAAGCTTATTTTAGTCCGCTAAAGAAAATAAGACTTTTGGACCAACAGGAACACTAAAAAAGACTGCACAAAAGGAATGCCCTCTTGCGTCAGTCGTTGACAGTGGTGTCGTTAACTTTTCGTCACTTCATCGATTTCCTGTCTGGCTTCTTGCATCGATTGATCCGAGGCAAAGAAATACCAGACACCATCACTCGCGATGTATCCTTCACCGTCCAGTTTCAACGGTTTTAGACGTTCAAAACCGGTTTGATTTTCTTGCGCCAGTTGAGCCGCCTCTGAAAACGTGATATTCGTACTGAAGTTATTTTTCAGGACACGACTGACTTCTTCTAAATTCGTCAGAACATCAGGACCGGCAAGTTTCATGCCGACTGCCTTTAACACTTGACGTTGACGGATTTGCCGTCCCATGTCCCCAAGCGGATCTTGTTTTCGCATCCGCGCGTATCCACTCGCCTCGAGTCCGTCCAGTTTGATTTTCCCTTCAGCGTAGTCCTTCTGCAGACGTCGATCGTTCCAACTGAAGGCAGCTGGATTGTCAACGGTCACCCCGCCAACCGCATCAACGAGTTCAATCAATCCATCCATATTGATTTTGGCATAGTACGGGACTTTAGTCTCAAACGTCTGCTCGACCGTTTCAATCGTCTCTTCGACCCCGCCATAAGCATACGTGTGATTGATTTTTGTTTTCTCACCGTTTTTAAGCGTCACCTGCATATCACGTGGAATCGAAAGGGAGGTTGCTTGTTTTGTTTTCGGGTTAAACGATAGCAACATGATCGCATCGGCGCGTCCTGGATCGTTCTTTCGTTCATCCACTCCAATCAATAATACATTGACCGGTTGCATCACTTCGAGCGGAAGCTTTTTTTCCCCTTTTAATGGCGTGATGAACGCATCAGCTGTTTGCTGAAATTTTAAAAATGCATATCCTGTCGTCGCACTGATCGTTAAGACAAACAATAACAACACGGCACTCACGATTCGCCAGCCAATCGGCCGTTGCTTTTTTCGTAGACGTGATCTCATGCGGCACCTCCCTTACAATTTCTGCTGATACGTCTTCATCAAGCCAGCGATGTTCGCATTGTGTAAAAAGACGATGGCATCGACGTTTTTTTGCTTCGCGAATTCAGAAGCATCAAAATCTTTAGTGACGTACCGAATATCGACGACTTCCAGATTGGCACTCTTGGCGAGAAATGGGAGGACAGGATTCGCAAACGAGTCCTTGAGGACAAGTAATTTTGGTCCCTTCGTCTTCGATGTCATCGATAAAATGCCGTGGTTGCCGCGCATGAACACTTCATACCGATCGGCATAGTCTCCTTCTTCCTTGATGAACTGCTCATCAATCAAAGGTTGTCCACACGCCTTGTCATAACAGACATCAATTCCCTTGAATTGATTCGCGTCGTAATATTCAATCATGTCTCCTGTGCTCGCATACGCCAGTGTCGTCTTGCGGGCGAGTGAACCAAAGTAAGGATATTCCGACGATCGTTTTGATTCAGGGTCCACTTCAACCTTTTTTAACGTCGGTTCGATTTTCCCGACCGTCCGGATGATTTCACCATAGGCTTGATAGGCGCCGTCTACATTCCAGTGGTGATCTGTCTTAAAGTAATCGGATAACCGTAACGCGTCGAGGGGAATCGATGTGATGCCCGCTTTCGTGAACCCGGCTTGCATCGTTTCGTACCGTTGTTCCGCATTCGAAGCGACATAACTTGGAATGATTCCGTCCCGCTCTGCAATGACGGTTTTCGACGGTGCGAGTGCAAAGAAGACCGGACGGCCAACATCTTGCGTGAACTGTTGAAAGGCGTAAGGGACGACCGGTTGCGCCGCTTGGCTCGGCTCAATCAAGTAACCGTCTTTCGCCGTGTAAATGCCGTTACGAAACGGTTGCCGCAAGACATTTTTAGACAATCCTGCCTGCATCTCAACAAAGGTGCCGCGCAATAGTAATTGGTCCGTGAAATAATTTTCCATCTTCACCATGTCGTCACCCGAAGTAATGCCTTGGACAGTCGGCTCGACGGACTGAGCAAGCGCTCGATTTTCAAGCTGGGAACTGCCCCGGTCTTCCCGAAGGATCGTCCCCACCCCGATCGTCATCAGGATGACGAAAAAACTGATTGTCGTCAGCCACATCATCGTCCGTTCAAAGGAAGAGGACGGTTGACCGACTTCTGTTGGTTTACGTTCGATTGGTTGTGCCATTTCGTCTTCTCCTTTCTAAAAACGGAAATAAATAAAGGGATTGAACGTGCTTGCGACAAGCGCCGATGTCGCGAGAAACAACAAGACCATCGCATAACCATACTGCACTGTCTGTCCAACCTTACCCGCTGACTCGACAAATCGTTCTCCGATCCGCTTTGGAATCGGTGTCGCAGCAAAACAAGCAAGCGTTAAGATGACACCATTTTGGACGAGTTGATAACTGGCGCGGTCATCCCACAACACATCTGGGACGAACATCGCTTGGATGTATGTGATCGCTTCCGGGAACGTTTCTGCCCGGAAAAAGACCCAACCGACTAAGACAAGCACGAGTGTCCAGACGGTCGCGAACACCGGAACCCGTGCCAACAGTTTCCCAAGGAATGCTTTCTCGAGCATGATCCAGATCCCATAGTAGACCCCCCAGGCAACGAACGTCCAGCTTGCACCGTGCCACAGTCCGGTCAGCATCCAGACGATTCCGAGATTACGATACTGCTTCCACGGTGAGACCCGATTTCCGCCAAGTGGAATGTAAACATAGTCCCGGAACCAAGAACCTAACGAAATGTGCCAACGACGCCAAAATTCAGAGACAGATTTTGAGATATAGGGATAGTTAAAGTTCTCAAGAAAATGGAACCCAAACATCAATCCAAGTCCAATCGCCATATCGCTGTATCCGGAAAAATCAAAGTAAATTTGTAAGGCATAGGCGATGATCCCAATCCAGGCGAGTCCCATCGATAAATCCTTCATGTTAAAAATCGTGTCCGCGACCTGTCCACATCCATTGGCTAAAATCAGCTTTTTCGATAAACCGATGATGAAGCGACGGACACCTTGTGCAAATTCCGGCAATGTTTCCTGCCGATGGTTGATTTCGTCCGCAACCGTTTCGTAACGGACAATCGGACCGGCAATCAACTGGGGAAACAAAGCGATATAGAGCGCAAGATCAAGCGGATTTTTTTGGACCTTCCCCGCTTGACGGTACACATCGATGACATAACTCATCGCTTGGAAAGTGAAAAATGAAATCCCAATTGGTAAAACGACTTCCGGGACAAACAAGGACGTTTGGAACGTCTCATTGAGTGACGTAACAAAAAAACCGCTGTACTTAAACCAACCGAGTAAACCAAGGTTGACGGCAATCATACTGAACATGATCCATTTGACACCAATTCGTGTGCGATACGTGTGTACAGCCAACGCAAACAGGTAATTAATCAGAATACTGGTCAGCATCAGCAAAACAAACTTCGGTTCACCCCAGGCATAAAAGAAAAGGCTCGCTACGAGGAGCCAGCCGTTTCGAAACACGCGAGGCAACAAGTGGTAGACAAGCAACACGATTGGTAAGAATAAAAATAAAAAAATCGTCGAACTAAATAACATGATAGGATTCCTCCTGCTTGATCGGAACAAGCCGGTTGACGTGTAGTGCCGTCAACCGAACCCGCATATCCCCTTCAAGTAAAAATTTGAAGGCAATCTTGAAATAATCGGCTCCTTTGATTCGCTTCAGTTGAAGTGAACACGTCGTCGGACCGTCTAAAGTCAGCCATTCGGTTTCTGAGTGCATCCGTTTTTTTTGCCCGTACTGCATCTTGAAGATTTGGATGTCGCACGATTGATTTGCTTCGAGCTCACAGGTGATCGTGATGACATCCGCTTGCTCAAATGCTGCGTCTGCGCGATACAGCTTCGACGGCGGATATTGAAACCCTTGATCAAACAGTTGAATGTACAATTTATCCGTCGGATCCGCCTGTTGAAAATCGAACCAGACACCCTCTGCATTTTCTTCTAGTAGAATTTTTTCTCGATTCCCCTGCGGAAAGAACTGATAGCTTGCCAGTTCAAGTGAGCGAGCAGTCATACCGGTACCTCACTCAAAATCGCATCAACGATCCGCTCTGCCGCATGACCGTCTCCGTATGGATTCGCCGCTTGCGCCATGGCTTCATAGGCGACTTCATCCGTCAGTAACAGATGTCCCGCTGTATAAATGCGTTCCGGATCCGTCCCGACGAGTTTCAACGTTCCCGCTTCGACACCTTCCGGACGTTCCGTCGTCTCGCGTAAGACAAGTACCGGTACGCCAAGCGAAGGCGCTTCTTCTTGAATCCCGCCAGAATCCGTCAAAATCAAGGTCGCACGGGCTGCTAAGTTATGAAAATCAAAGACATCGAGCGGTTCGATCAACCGAATTCGCGGGTGATGTTTCAATTGTTCCGCCGCCTCGAGTACGATTGGATTCGGATGGACCGGATAGATGATTTCGATGTCGGGATGGCTGTCTGCCAATCGTTCGATGGCATCAAAGATACGCGACAACTGGAGATGATTTTCCCGTCGATGGACGGTCAACAAAATCAACTTACGTCCACTTGCTTCGAGATCAGTCAACACAGTATGTGTATAGTCCTGAGAAACCGTCGTTTTTAACGCATCGATGACGGTATTTCCCGTGACGATGATCGGACTTTGTTTATTTTCACGGCGCAGATTTTCCGCTGCTTGCTCGGTCGGCGCAAAATGAAAATCAGCGAGCACGCCTGTCAGTTGACGATTCATCTCTTCCGGGAACGGTGCATACTTCTGATACGTCCGCAATCCGGCTTCGACATGACCTACTGGAATCTGCTGATAAAAGGCCGCCAGCGAAGCAGCGAATGTCGTTGTCGTATCCCCATGGACTAACACCAAATCCGGTTGCTCTTTTTCTAAGACACGACGCATCGCATTTAAAATCCGTGCTGTCATCTCTTCAAGTGTCTGACGTGGTCGCATCAAGTCTAAATCATGGTCTGGAACGATTTGGAACAATTCAAGGACTTGGTCGAGCATCTCCCGGTGTTGTGCCGTGACGACGACAATCGGTTCGACGCCTTCTCGTTTTTCTAACGCTTTGACGACAGGCGCCATCTTGATCGCTTCCGGTCTCGTTCCGAACACTAACATGACTCGTTTCATTCGTTCCATCCCCTATCTATTATTCATGACGACAACTCGATCGTTTCACCGCGTGTCGAACGCTCGATCTCATCACTTCGCCCTGTTCTTTTTTTCGTGACATAATGCGTGGCTTGTTTTTTTGTCAGTTGCTTGTACCAGTATAAATATTTGTTATACTCCGCCATTGTTTCTGCCGTTGGTCCGAACATCCGGACCTCTCCATACTCGAGCCAAAGAATTTTCGTACAAAAACTTTTGACTTGATTTAAGGAATGACTGACAAAAAAGATTGTTTTGCCCTGATCCCGAAACTCTCGCATCTTATCCAGACATTTTTCCGTAAATGTCTGATCACCGACCGATAAGGCTTCATCGATGATGAGGATATCCGGATTGATATTGATGGAAATGGCAAAACCAAGACGTGCCCGCATCCCGCTCGAATACGTCTTGACGGGCTGATCAATGAAGTCGCCGATGTCGGCGAATTCGAGAATGTCCGGTGTGATGGCCTGAATTTGTTTTTTCGTCAGTCCCATCATCAACCCTTTGAGTTCGATGTTGTCCCGTCCGGTCAACTGATTGTTGAGACCACTGGAAATCGCGATCAACGCCGACTTCCCGCCAAGCGTCACACGCCCGTATGTCGGTGGTGTGACGTTTGCGAGCAGATGCGACAAGGTCGACTTCCCACTCCCGTTGATGCCGACCACACCAACGATTTCCCCCTGTTCGACGGAAAACGAGACGTTTTTTAATGCATAAAACGGTTTGCCGCTGACTTTACCGAACAACACTTCTTTTAATTTATCAATCGGTCGGGCATACAAGACATAGCGTTTTGAAACATTTTCGAATACGACGTGACTCATGGTTTTTCCTCCTAGACATAATCAATGAAGTACCGCCGGAATCGTAGATGGACCGCTGCTCCTACTATTAATAAAACGGATGTGATGGTCCAGAAGTAGACACCGTACCAGACGTGATCCAGTAAATATCCCGTTCCAATCAGAGCAGAACGATATCCTTCGATCAAATAAACGAGCGGATTGATCATCAACAAGGTCTTGAATAAACTGTGGTCCGGTGGAATCCACATGATCGGTGTCAAATACATCAACATCCGGATAGCTGACGTCACCATGTTTTGGACATCTCGAATCATCGTCGCCAGTGCCGACAATAACAGTGAGACCGCATACAGGAAGATGACGCCTGCCGGGACGATATACAACAATTCCAACGTATGCCACCCCGGAAAATAACCAAAGGCCATGCCGAGAATGATCGTCAGGACAATCATCGCGAGGTGACGGTAAAATTGTGCCAGGATGACATAGGCCGGTATCGTACTTAGGGGAAAATGCATTTTCGAAACAAGGGCGACCCGCCCGTAAATCGATCGTGAACCGCTTGGAATCGTACTGCCGATGAAGAACCAGGCGATCAATCCACTGACCAACCAAAAGACGAACGGAATCCCGTCGACCGGATTTCCTCCACGGATCCCGAAGCCAAACACGACCCAGTAGACACCAATCTGCAGGAGCGGCGTCATGATTTCCCAAAACCAACCGAGATATTGCATGCTGTATTGACTTTTCGTTTCATAAAGCGAAAGACGAAAGATCAGATAAAAATGATCTTTCAACTCTTTCCCAATTGTGCCAACCCCGTTCATATCGCCTTCGCATCCACTTCCGTCGTTTGATACGTATGCAAGTTGCCGAAGTTCAATACGGTGATGTCTTCAAGCGGCTGGACGATACCTTTTGTATCAAATAAGACCGGTGTCCGCATCTGATTCGCCAGACGTCGGGAATCAAACTGTTTGAATTCGTCATGATCGACGAGTACAAGCGCAAGGTCCGCCCCTTTGATTGCTTCGATTTCATCGACGAGCTCAAAACGTGACGAAATCGAACGTGCGACGTGTGGGTCACAGACTGCTACATCGAGTCCACGGTCAATCAATTGTTCGATCACATCAACAGCCGGACTTTCGCGCATGTCATCGACGTTTCCTTTATATGTGACACCGAACACGGCAATTTTTGGTCGCACGTGCGACGCAACAAGGCGTTCTGCCTGTTCCGCGACGAAGTGCGGCATATTGACGTTCGTTTCCCGTGCCGTATGAATGATCCGCGCAAGGGACGGTGCTTTGGCGACGATGAAGTATGGGTCAACCGCCAGGCAGTGTCCACCGACACCGGGTCCCGGGTGATGTAAATTCACACGTGGATGCATGTTGGCCATCTCAATCACATCCAGGACATTGATCTCAAGCTTATGGCAGACTTGCGTCAATTCGTTCGCTAAGGCGATGTTGACATCACGGAACGTATTTTCCATCAACTTCGACATCTCTGCCGTCTTCGCATCCGTCTTGACGATTTCACCTTGGACAAACGTTTCATAGACGGCCGCACCGGCATCCGCACACGCCGGTGTCAATCCACCGACAATCCGGTTATTGTGAATCAACTCATGTAGGATTTGTCCCGGAAGCACACGTTCCGGACAATGAACGACAAAGACGTCTTTTCCGATGACGAAGCCGGCTGCTTCAATCAACGGACGGACATGATCATCCATCGTCCGCGGTGCGATCGTTGATTCGACGATGAGGACATTCCCTTTTTGAACGTGCGGCAACATGTTCCGAACAGCGGCAAGGACATACTTCAAGTCACATGATTTATAGGTGTCATTTAAATTCGGTGTCGGAACAGCAATCAAAAAGACATCTGCCGGTTCCGGTGTCAACGTTGCCCGAAACTTTCCGTTTGCGACGACACGTTTGATGACGTCCTCGAGTCCCGGTTCTTCGATATGAATGTCTCCCGCATTCAACATCTTGACGATGCGTGGGTCGATGTCGACCCCGACGACGTCCGTTCCGTGATCTGCAAACATGGCTGAAGAAGGTAATCCAATATATCCGAGTCCAATTGTACAAAGTTTCATTTTGTCATTCCTCCATCTAGTTACGAGTTAGTCCTTCACGCCGGCAAAACGCCGGCTGTGTCGTGGCTGTAACTAGACCATAACGACAATTGCTTGTGTTTCCAATGGTTCTAACCATCTCTTAAACCATTCTTCACAGACCTTACATTCAAGACGTTTCCTATCCTTTTTGTAAAGCTTGTAAATAATCGACGAAGATTCTTTTCATTCGTCAAACAAACAACCGAATCCGGTCCATTTCGTTGCTTCCTGTCGTGGATTTGCCTGCATGTTGATTGATTTCCGCCATCTTTCTCGTTCATTCACCTCATCATTTCACGATAGACATGCAACAACCGGCCTTTTTCTTTATCCCAGTTGTATTTCCGGCGCGCCTGCTTTGTCCGTTCTTTCATCGCCTGACGCAAGCCGTCTTCCTCGACGATTTGGTTTACGGCAACAGCAATCGCTTCCGGAGATTCGACGTCAACGAGTAACCCGACGGCTTCCGTCTCGACGACACGACGGATTTCCGGCAAATCTGCCGCAACGACCGGAACGAGTGCTGCCATGTATTCGAATAACTTATTCGAAGAAGCGGAATAATGATTAAAACAAACGTTTTGTAAGACTTGAAAACCGACTGTCGCAGCTGCCGTATAAGTTGGTAATTGATCGAGGGGTACTTTATTCAGAAAATGAATCCGCTCTCGTTCCGGGGATTGCGCCGCTAACTCTTGAAGCCGCGTCTTGATTTTTCCGTCACCAATGAACAGTAACGTCCCGCTTCGGATAAAAGGCATCGCTTCAATCAGTCGTTCGAGCCCCCGTCCTTCCTGGATACCGCCTTGGTACAGCAGGATCGGTTCGTCCTCACTAATACCAAGTTCTTGATGTAACGGTCGTGGGCTGGGTACAAATTCTTGATAGAACGGGTAATTATGGAGAACGGCAGGCCGTTCTCCATACAGTGACGCGTGATAATCGGCTCGTGTCTCATTCTCAACAATCGTTCGATCCACGAAACGTAACAAGTGACGCTCGAATAGACCTTGTCCTTTTCCATAACCTGTCCGGTCTGTCTGGACCTCATGCGAATCGTAGACGATTTTAGCTCCTTTTGCGGAAAAAATTGCCTGTGGTAACGTGTTTAAATCATTTGCGTGCATGATGTCATACGAATGCTTGCGCGCCGCACGTGTCATGCGGACGATTCCGAAGCTGTTGTAAAGCGCGTAGCGGACAAATCGACTTTTCTGCAACACATACAGAATCAATAAGACCGGGATTAGCCAAGGAAATAACAACAGCAATCCTGCGCCGGCCATCAGCGTAATTGGATTACGCTTGCGGATCCGGCGCAGGATGGTTTCAAGTGGTGGCGTCCGGTCGATGCGAAGGATGCGAAACCCTGCCGGATGGTGTTCCATTTTAGGTAAGCTTCCATCATTGAGACAATACAGATCAACGTGGTAATCAGCTTCAGCGAGCGCCGTACATTCCCGTAAGACACGGGCGTCATTCGTAAACGTGTTCCAGACAAACATACCGACTCGTTTCATTTGCTCACCCCTAGTATCTGAAGATCGGTTTGGCGGATCGCCTCAAACAACCGCTCTTGATTTTGCTCCCAGTCAAAATGAGCCTGGACATACCGTACACCCGATTGCCCCATCGCGCTGCGTGCTTGCGGATGTTCCGCCAGATAACGAATATGCTCGACGATTTTTTCGCGACTGCGCTCGCGGGAGACGAACCCTGCACCTGCGTCCTCAATCACTTTTGCAGCGTGTCCCGAGACTGCTCCGACAACCGCACACCCCATCGCCATGTAGTCGATGATCTTACCTGGCGTTACCGTATCAAACGCCGTACTCTCGACTAACGTCGCAAAGGCGATATCACTTTTGGCGAGTTGTTTCAGCGCATCCCATCGTGGCATCGCATTCATGAAATGAATATTCGTCAGTCCACGCTCTAAGACGTGTGCTTCAAATTTTTCCTTGTGATACCCGTATCCGACGACATGGAATTCAATCTGGGCATCTTCTTTTAATTGTTCTGCGACATCGAGCAATAAAAAGACATCCTGCGCCAGCCCGATGTTGCCGGTATAGACGACGCGGACTTGTTCCGACACTTTTCGCCGTTTGATCAACCATTCATTTTCTTCAATCGAATTTGGAATGTAGTGAATCTTCTCCGAGGCGATTCCTTTGCTTTCGATATAGGACCGAAATCCTTCACTGTTGATGACGATTTGATCCGCTTGATGATACATCCATTTTTCGAGCCAGTAGAGCGGTGCTAATAGCAACCGTGATTTCGTGATCCCGACACCGACCAGTGATTCCGGCCATAGGTCGCGAACATCCAGAATCAGTGGTGCTTTTTTAAGGTGTTTGGCGACGACTCCGACCAGTCCCATGAAGATCGACGGTGTCGTCGCATAAATGTAGGCATATTGTTTTTTATCATGACGTACCTCTTGCACAGCTAAGACGAACTGTTCAATGAATAAGTGAAGTCTGCGCCATAAATTCGTCGTCGCCCGAAGATCACGTGGCTGAATCCGCGTGATTTTGGCAGCATCTAAGCTCGGCTCATCCCAGAACATTGCATCTGTATACAATTCAGCCGTCGGATAGAGCGGTTCCGACGTCAAGACATGGACCTCACTGCCTTGTTGCTCCATCCGTTTGAAGATATTTTTCATCCGGTTCGCAGCACTGCCGATTTCCGGATAAAAATTTTGACAAATCATCAGGACGTTCATCGTCTCCGGCCCCGTCGTTTCTTTACGTTTCGTCTGAATTTCCAGTAACGGATGACGATTTTTCCGAGCTTTGAATTTGCGAGTGACCGGTATTTTGATTTCCATTCTGCATTCGCCTCCAAGACATCCAGATTCGACACAAGTGCCCCTTCGTATCGTGCGAGCACCAACTGATACTGTTGTGTCAACAACTCAATCGCTTCTTCTTTCTCCATGATGTGTTGGGCGAGTTGATCTCGCTCTGATATCAACTCCGTATGTTCCAGCTCGATCTCCGCTTGTTTTTGTTGCTTCTGTTCCCATTTTTTATTGAGTTGCTTCAAGCGGACGATTTCCGTGAGATGTAACCGTTCGACCGCTTCGAATGCTGTTTCGAGCCAGCTGACTTCTTGTTCCGTGACGGTGCGCGAGTATTGTTTTTCCGGGTGAAGCGTCAACGTCACACCCAACCATTTATCGATGCGTTCCAATTGTTCAATCGTCCCGTACGGTGTTAATTGTTCCAACAGATGCTGTAAATAGTACGTCCGTTTATGATCGGCATAATCGTTTACGCCGAACGGAACCGTCACGACAAGCCGACCACCGGGTTTTAAGAAGGAACAGGCTTTTTCCACAAACCGTTCCGGTTCCCCGATATGTTCTAAAACCTCGGTCATCAAGACCGTATCGAATCGTTGAGACGTTTGGAATGTCATCAGATTGGCCTCTTCCAAATGAATCAATTCTTGAACGGAATGTGCCTCTTCCCTTAATGCCGCCGTCGCTTCCACGATTGCTTCCGGCGAGACATCGATACCGACAACTTGCTTCCCTTCACGTCCGAGCAGAATCGGGACCAATCCACCGGAACAACCGATATCGAGAATTTGATTGCCTTTTGTTTCCCGAATGATCCAGTGGACCCGCGAACGGACTTTTTTGCCGAATGCGACACCGAGTTGATCATAATAGGCGGCCCGAATTTCATCTTTCGGTCGCATCATCTGTTTTGTCTGCATCATCTGACCTCCTCCAGTAATAATGTTTGAATCGCATCCGTCCGTTTCATGTCCGCCAACTCAACGAATTGACGAATCAGCGGGTTCGTTAAGTTCATTGGTTCGTAAAAAGCAACAATCATTCGCAGTAACGCGACACTAGGAGCAAAATCCTTATCACTGCAATACCGTAGCTTCACTAAATACCAATGCTCAAAGAAATGTTCAAAACGTGTCGCCTTATAGGCATCGAGCACACCGTAACGGGCAAATTTTTCTGCCCGTGCCTTTTCCCGGACGACACTCCGTTCGAAGAAACGAACCGTCAACGAGTTGACGGTCGAACCGGCAACCGCGGCATAGTAATAATGGATGACACGATTAACAAGCAAGACACGGTTTGCGTGCAGCATCATCTCTTGGAAAAACAGTGAATCTTGTCCGACGGCTCCGACGACCTGTTCCAGTTGATGTTCCTGCAGAAAACGGCGGTTGACGACCAACGCCTGGATACTTTGGACGGCAAATCGGTGTTCTAACAAATAGGCTTTCGGTTGATCACATACTGTCCGCCCTTGTTTACGGATCTTCGGCAACGCGATGATACTCGTTTTTTCTGCCAACTTCTTCATATGTCCCACGGCAAAGTCGAGTGTCTGATCTTGATCCAACTCGGCTAACAATTCGGCATACCGATCACTTAAGACCTCATTGTCGGGATCAAGGAAAGCAATCCGTTCCGAGCGGGCCAGTTCGACCCCTTTATTTCGCGGACGCGAGGCACTGCCGCTTCCGCCTGTCGGAAACAGGTAGGTCACGACATTCCCATGACGTCGTGCCAGACGATCGATCGCTTGACGGGTAAATCGATCCGTCGATCCATCATCCACTAAGATGATTTCCGCCTCCTCAAACCGATCCATCCGTTTGAGGCTGGCAAAACATTTATACGTCAGATACTTTCCATTGTTAAAGATAGGGACGACGACAGATAAAACAGGTGATTCTATGACAGCTGTACCGCCACCTTCGTTCCACTCGAGCGCATCCAGGAATAAGGTCGCTCCCTCAATCTTTCCTTCGGTGAACTGTTCATACGGAAATGCCTCACGCCAAATCATGGCGTTCACCGTCGAACCCGCGGCTTCCCGGATCACGAAATGAGCTTCGTCAGTATACGTTTTGCGGGTGATCGACACATCGCTGTATTTGAACCCGTTCACCAAGTCTTCCAAATAGTACTCTCCGTACGATTCCGCACCGTCGAGCACAGTCACGAGATCCGCTGCGGCATAAAGCGCTCCGGTCAAGTCTTCTTCGCGGCAGATTACATCAGCTGTGATTGATTGACGTGTCAACATCTGTTCCAGTTCCGGCGTCGCATTGCGCAGGATGACGAGGAGTGTCCGCTTTACCGGCGGCATCTCCAGCTGGAGAAGTCGCGTCAATTGATCGATCCGGTCATAGACCGTGTGCGACGACATGACGGAACGAATCCCTTCCGCCCGGAGCCGATCAATCTCGCCTTGTGTCGTCCGTTCGAGAATCGCCTGCACCTCTCGGTGGTCATGGATGGTAAAGACGTTCGGGAAATCATTATTGACGGCGATACTGTAGTTCGACAAAATCAGATTGCCGAGTGCTTGCGATTCATAGACCCGACGCGCACACATCGTTTTGCTGTACTTGATACTGTTTAGATTCAACACCCAGTCATAACATTTGCTGACCTGTTGCAACGCATCATAGGGAATCGCCGGAGCAACACGCGAGACGTAACGTTCCGGAAAATGATAGTCCGGTAAATTTAACTGGTAGTTGCGGTCAACGATATCGAGTGTGTGATTGGAACGTAAAACACCATCAAATAGCATCTCGGTATCCTTGACACGTTCCGGGTACTTCGCCATCCAGCTGCCGGCAAACAGAACATGTTTTTTGCGGCTTCGTGTCGCTCCAATCGGATTGTGGATGATTGGATTGACACCAAACGATGTCGCTTCAATCCGATCATGTCCACAGAGTACTTGGTATTCCGGAATCATCGCCTCGTCTGACGTTAAGATATAGTCGGCTGCTTTCGCCAAATCACTGAACCGGTCAAAGTTGCTTGGATCCTCCGTCGACTGGAAGACAACCGGAATTCCTTTTGCCTTCACCTGCTTCATCATGTCGAGCAGACGCTGCCGTTTTTTAGAGGTTGGTGTCGCAACCCCTTTCCAATCCTCACCGTTTAAACCCTTCCAGGACGTAACGACGAGAAACAGATCAATCGGTTTCTCAAAGACGTCCGTAAACGTTGCCGGATTGACATAATGTAAATGTAACGCGTCCTGATAATAGGCATGCATGAACTCTGAACAAACAATCGCCACCTCAAGCGGACGGCGTTCGTAATAACGCGAGCCACCCGTCACGGGGATTTCCTCATACGCAATCTCCTTCAGCAACTCCCTGTTGCTTTCTTGGTGATAACGCTTCGTTTTTGATTCAAGTGGTGATGACTTAGGACGAACCGTTGTTTTCATCCGTAAGACCTCGAGCTGTTTCAATCCCTCGACTGAAGCACGTTTTGCCGCCGGTGCCGATTGGATTCGTTTCTGTTCGGTCCGCACCCAGTTTAATTGTTCAATAATGCTTTTTTTCCACTTTTGTTCACTCACGCGTATACACCCTTCCTTCATTCATCTCTGTTTCAGTCTACGAGACCAGTTCAAAGAGGACTTAAAGGTCGTGCAAGGTTTTTGTAAAGACTTGGTGAAGCAACTGGCCTGTTTCCTTACATTTGTCATCAAATGAGGATGCGATTGTGTGGAGTCGAGTTTGTTCGTGTCTTGTTTTGCCACAAAACATCAATCTCATCAAACTGTCTGTTTCGTTTTTAGAATCCATATTTCGGGTACATATAAAAATATCGAAGACAAGGGGGATGAACATTCATGACGGATAAAAAACAAGACTTGCCAAACGAAACAGCGGATGTCGGCTTACACCCGGATCCAGAACCAGCAAAAACATCTGATCCAGGGATCAAACCGGCAGAAACACAGCATCCGGATCCAGACGTCGAAGAATTAAAGACAAATCCTGCTGATCAATAAATCAGACCAAAAAAAGGTTTTGCTCTCCAGTCAGGAAAGCAAAACCTTTTTGACGTATTCTTATAACTTGACTAACAATTTTCCGGTATTCGAACCGTCAAACAGACCAAGAAATGCGTCTGGGACTTGATCAAAGCCTTCAAAAATCGTTTCTTCGTACTTCAACTCCCCATTGCTGACCCACTGACCAAGTTGTTCCGCCGCTTCTTTAAAACGTTTGCCGTAATCCCCGACCAGGAAACCTTGCATCCGTGCGCGGGCAATGATCAGTTTTGATTGAACACGTGGACCGACATTCTCTTTTTCATTGTATCCGGAAATTGCTCCACAGACCGGGACACGGGCAAATGGATTCAGACGATCGAGAACCGCATCACCAATTTCACCGCCGACATTTTCAAAGTAGACATCGATTCCGTCCGGACATGTCCGGTCCAATGCTTCTCCGATTTGCTCGGTTTTATAATTGATGACTTCATCAAATCCAAGTTCATCCTTAAGATATTGAATCTTTTCAGCACTGCCGGCAATCCCGACGACCCGTGCCCCTTTGATTTTAGCGATTTGACCGACAATCGAGCCGACTGCGCCTGCCGCTGCTGAAACCACTACCGTTTCCCCGGGTTGTGGGTTACCGATATCAAGCAAGCCGAAATAAGCGGTCATGCCTGTCATGCCGAGCACACCAAGTGCCGTCGAGACAGGAGCCAGTGTCGCATCGATCTTACGGACGTGTTTCGCATCGACGACTTTTTTCGTCGCCCAATCGAGCATCCCGACGACGATATCATCAACTGCGAGAAGATCACTTTTGGATTCGATGACCCGCGCGACGACTCCACCTTGAATCGGTGCACCGAGTTCAAAGGGTTGCGAGTAGGAACGGGCATCATTCATCCGCCCACGCATATACGGATCGACTGAGATATAAAGCGTTTCTAACAGGACTTGACCGGTTTTCAGTGGGTTCAATTCAATTGATTCATACCGGAACGTCTCCCGTGTCGGACGTCCGTCTGGTCTGTTCGCTAATACGATTTGTTGTTCTGACATAACTATTACCTCCCCGATTTTTTACCTCTTCACTCTAGCAGTCCTATTCTGGAAGTGCGAATACTTTGCTTTTCTTTTTTCAGAAAATTCCATTTTCCTCTTGACGTACTGCAAGGTCTTTCGTATGATTAATCACAATTCATCGCTTTTATACTGTTATGCATAAAAGCAATACATTAAGGAGTGGATTTTCATCAACACGACCATGAAACGGTTTGACCGGCAATTCGGTGTACACGTATTGAACGGTCTCAGTATCGGTATTTTAGTTGCTCTTATTCCCGGGGCATTGCTGGGCGAACTTGCCAAAGCCTTGCTTCCTTACTTTTCTCCCGCACAACATATCATCGACTCGACGGCTCTCGCGATGCGGTTGTTGCCGATGGTGATCGGTGTCGCCGTTGCGATGCAGTTTAAGACAACACCGATTGAAACGACCTCGATTGGTCTTGCGACCGTCGTGGGGTCCGGAGTCGCGAGCCGCACCGAGACGGCTGGTTATTTATTTGTCGGAACGGGGGATGTCATCAATGCCGGATTGACGGCAGCCATCGCGACAGCACTCGTTTTATGGATTGGCAATCGTTTTAAGACATACACCGTACTCGTCATTCCGACCTTGATCATCGTCGGTGCAGGTGGAATTGGCGTCCTTACTTATCCGTTCGTCACTAAAATCACAGCCGGCATCGGTCAATTGATAACACAATTCACCATCCTCCAACCGATCTGGATGGGAATCGCCTTGGCTGTCAGCTTTTCTGTCCTGATTGTTTCCCCGCTTTCGACAGTCGGTATCGCAACAGCAATTAGTCTGTCTGGTGTTGCAGCAGGTGCTGCTAATCTTGGTGTCTGTGCGGCTGGGTTCGGGCTCGCTATCGCCGGCTGGCAAGCTAATTCACGAGGGACTTCGATTGCTCATTTTTTAGGATCTCCCAAAATCCAAATGGCGAACTTCATTCGAAATCCGCTCATGATTGTTCCTGTCATCTGCAGTGCAGCTGTTCTCGGTGGGTTAGCCGGATGGCTTGGTATCCAAGGAACTCCGTTCAGTGCCGGCTTCGGCATGTCTGGTCTGATTGGTCCCATCAACGCCTTACACTTGATGGCAGGTGGTTGGACCTGGGTGAATGTTATTCTCGTTTTCGGATTATTCATCGTCCTACCGATTGTCCTTTGTCTGCTGTTCCACCAACTCTTTCGCCGCTTCCGGCCGTGGACGAATCCGGAACAGTATCGGTTAGATTTCGATTGATACGAAAAAGAAGCAGCTCGCTGACGCGGCTGCTTCTTGTTTGTTAGACATATTTCAAGAGATCGGCTGGTGTATCCAGTTGATAATCAGCCGTTTTCCATTCTTCTTCCGTCCCAAATCCGAAATGGCAAATCGCAACAGGCATATGTTCGAGTCGTGCTGCTTCGACGTCAGAAGAACGATCGCCGACCATCACATATTCGACATCCCCAAACTCTTCGCGGTGTGCAGCTAGGATATCAGCTTTTTGTTTCCCATTGACGGACTCTAAACATTTGGGACTCGTGAAATATGAACGAATCGATTGACTATCGAGGACTAGATTTAAATAGTGGACACCACAGTTACTCGCTGTCGATACGATATGTCCTCGTTTTGTCAGTTCAGCTAACAGATCCCGGATTCCGTCAAATAAAATTTTTTGTCCAACCATCGTCTGTTCCAAATGATGGTGGCGTTTTTTCCGAATCGCCCGAATGTCTTCCTCTGATGCATCTGGAATTGCCTGACGCCAAAAGGCACTCCCCGCTAATCCGTAACTCGATTGCACACTCTCTTTTGAAGGTTTGACGAGATGTGGCATATCGTCCATCGCCAAATGAATCGCTTCGGTCATTTGAGTTGTCGAATCAATCAGCGTACCGTCAATATCAAATAAAATCACTGCCATAGGAACACTCCTCTATTTTTTTAATACCTCTTGTTTTTTCATTAACGTTTTTTTCCGGAAATACAGGTACCCCGCTCCGAACACAACAAGACCAATCAACCAAGGTATGTAGTGGTGCAGGTCATGTTGTCGTCCCATCATACCGTGTCCCAGTTTTTTTCCGCCCCAGATAAAAAAGACCGACCAGGCAAAAAAAGAAATCGTCGTCGCAATCGTAAACGTCAACCGTGAGACACCCGTTAATCCTGCTCCAATCGCAAATCCCATCCGCCACATCGGTGACAACAAGAGGATGAAGCGCCCCCGTGTATCCATTTGGCGTTGAAATTGGTTCATCTTCGTTTCAGAAATCCGAAACCACTTAAACACACGTGTCAGCAGGCGGTCACTTCCGAGCCGTCCAATCGTAAAAAAGATGTTTTGACTGATCACAAAACTGATGACCGCGACAATTAACATGATGATCAGGTTAAATTCAGTCGTATGAACAAGATAACCCGCGTAGGCAAGTGGGACTTCACTCGGTAAAAAGGGAAACATCAACGTCAACATCATCCCGAAATAGCCATATGATTCAACCCATGAGTGCCAAGCCATCACATACCTCCTTCCCTCGAAAACTTTTTCTGTCTTTAGTGTAACGAACTTTTCAGGTAGCGTACAGAAATCACGTTTTTTCACGACAAAAAAGCCCATTGCTGACTCATAGTCAACAACAGGCTGAACATGCTCAATAGGCGTCTTCACTTTGGAGTGGTTGTGTGCGTGCTTTTTGTTGCTCGTCCTGCCAATCACTAAAGCGTGTCAATTCCTCAAAGACGGTTTTCGTCACGAATAAGATAAGCGCGATGTCATCCGCGAATCCAAATCCAAGGACGAAGTCTGGAATGAGGTCAATCGGCGACACGAGATAAATCAATGCACCGATTACTTTCAAAATCGTCGTCCGACGAATGTTTCGATATTCGCCTGATTGATAAGCCCGGACCATATCAATCAATAAACGGACTGGAGAAAACACGACTGATAAACTTGAGTTTTTATTTATTTTATCAGTTGCTCGTCTTAGCATGGAATTGGTCTTTTTCGGTTGATTGATATACGACTTAGCTTCATTTGCGTATTTTTCTTGTTCTGTCTCGAGCTTTTGATTTGATAAATCCATCAAAAAATCCCCCATTCACATAATAGTAAAGTCAGCTATTGCTTATGTTCCCTAAAGGTGATGTTCATAATCCTCTCACCTTGTCTTCAGTAGGTTTTAATCGATTCATTTTCGGCTATTTGAATAAAGCAAGTCTACTTAGATATATGATCTCATCCTAGGAGTGATTCAGATGAACCATGTCAACCATACCGTCATCATTACCGGTGCCGCTAACGGCATTGGAGCAACACTTGCCAAAACCTATGCAAAAGAAGGAGCAACAGTCATTTTAGCAGACATCGACCAAATGACAGGTGATGATCTTGCATCAGAAATCGAAGCAGATGGTGGAACGGCTTATTTTTATCATCTAGATGTCCAGGATGAACAGGATGTCGATCTATTGATCGATAAGGCCATCGAACATACAGGGCGCATCGATGTCGTCATTAACAATGCGGGCATCATCGTCCGAAAACCTCTCCTTGAACTATCACTCGATGAATGGGATCGGGTTCAACACACGAATCTTCGCAGTATCTTTTTGACGACAAAAGCCGCAGCTCCTTATCTGAAGAAGAATTCAGCTGGGGGTCGGATTGTCAACCTGGCTTCGACCCGCGCCTTCATGTCCGAACCGGATACGGAATCTTATGCCGCTACGAAAGGTGGTATCGTTGCCTTGACACATGCGCTTGCCGTTTCCTTAGGACCGGACCGGATTTTCGTCAATGCGATTGCTCCCGGTTGGATTGAGACTGGTAATTATCATGAACTATCACCAGAAGATCATAGCCAACACCCGGCTGGTCGGGTCGGAAAACCGGAAGATGTCGCACGAGCGGCCCTGTTTTTAACAGATCCGGAAAATGACTTTTTAACAGGTGAGACGTTGGTCCTCGATGGTGGAATGACACGAAAGATGATTTACGAAGAGTGAATCGGATTTAGTAACCTTTTTCCAACGGACTTAAACCTTTTTTAATGCCCTTTTCTTAATGTTACAAAAACATATCAGGTCCTCATGAAAAGTGAATGTCTTCATTCACTTTTTTGTGTTGTTCATCTTTTCCTTTCTTCAAGCGGTTTTCTTTAACTGTTGTCACTATAACTTAATCGCTCCTGATAAAAAATATCACCTCCTGATAATTCCCATATAATATTTTTAATGAAACTGTAACGATGATTGGAGACATTTCTTGTTAGAGTAGAACAGGTATCATTTCAAAACATGTACAACATCCAGAAAGGAATGAACGGTCTACCTATGAAATCCTCTTTAAAGCAAACGCTTGGTCTTTCACTCATGACGATGACACTACTCTTCAGCCCGCTGGTGCATCCAGTTGGGGCAACGAGTTCTTATAAAGAAAAACAACAACAGCATACACAACAACAATCGAAACAAAAAAAAGCGCTCTCCAAGAAAAAAACACAATTATCACGAGCACAACAAAAGGTCTATGCACTCGATCAGCAGATTAATGGATTGACATTGCAGGTCGTCGAGAATCAACAAAAAATGAATCACAACCGTAAACAGATCAATCAATTGGAAAAAAAAATCCGTACCTTAAAAGAAAAGATCAACAAACAAGAAAAAATGTTAGGCGATCGCTTAGCCGTCCGACAATCCAAAGCAGACGATGATCCGTTACTCGAAGCCGTCTTTGGTGCTAAGGATGTCGGCGATATGATCAGTCGATTCCATGCTTTTAACACGATTGCCGAAAGCGATGCTTCTTTGTTAAAAGATTACGAACAAAACAAACATCAATTGGCACTTGCTCAAAAAGACTTGAAGCAGACGCGGATGGATTTGATCGATGATCGGATACTGCTAAAAAAGAAACAACGTGAACTCAAAGCCGAAAAAATCAAACGGACAGCGTTACTCAGTCGATTAAAAACAGAAAAACGGTCGATCGAAACAAACATCTTGAGCTTACAGGATGCCGCCGCACAATTAAAAGCCCAAGAAGCTGCTGCCCGTGCCGCAAGAGCAGCCGAAAAACAAGCTGCTTCCATCACGAAAACAAGTACAAAAGTGCTCTCAAAAGCAAAAGGTAAATTCATCAAACCGGCAACTGGTTCCATCTCCCAAGGCATGGGTGCCGCGAGTGGAGGTAATGGATACGCTTATCATAACGGGATTGATTTAGCCGGTCCCGTTAATTCCCCCATCATCGCCTCGGCGAACGGGACTGTCATTCAGGCAAGCTCTGGTGGTCCTTACGGCAACCATGTTTACTTGTCGCACAGCATTGGCGGAAAAACCTATACGACGGTCTATGCACATATGAACGCGTTGAACGTAAAAGCAGGACAACAGGTCAAACAAGGCCAACAAATCGGAAAACTGGGCAGTACCGGAAACTCGACAGGTCCCCATCTTCATTTTGAAATTCATGATGGCGGTTATCAATATAATGCCAATGGTCGGACGAACGAACTGAATCCAAGTGACTTTTTCTAACAGTTGATGCAAAAACCCTCACCGGAATAAGTCCGGTGAGGGTTTTTGGTGTATCCTTTCGAATTACAGTTTGAACTGACTTGTTTGTTGATCGAGTGACATCGTCGTTTGTTCCAGTTCTAACATCAGTTGATGAATCTGTTCAAATGAAGCTTGTTGATCACGCATTGATGCGGCGACTTCTTCATTCCCTGCAGCTAATTCTTCCATCACACCACTGACCGAACTGACCTGATTGACGACCTGATTGGCTTGTTGTTTCGAGTGAACGAGCTGTGTCGCCATGAACTGTAACGTTTCCGTGACTTCTCCGACATGACTTCTTGTTTCTTCAAACGCCGTTTTGACTTCAGCAAAGTTTTGTACTTGATGTTCTTGTTCTTTTTCGGATCGAAGCAAAGCGTCTTGTAAGACCGCACCGTCTGCTCGAATCGAACGCACGAGTGAAAAGATCGATCGTGTCGCTTGGTGTGTCTCATCAGCCAACTTCTTCACTTCGCTGGCAACGACGGCAAATCCACGCCCGGCTTCTCCCGCTCGGGCTGCCTCGATTGCCGCATTTAATGAAAGGAGATTCGTTTGGGCAGATACACTCGAGACAAGTTGCGCCATCTGTTCAATCTGTTGGGTTTGTTGTAAAAACCCGGCAAGTTGGTGACCAAGCTCTCGATTTTGAAGCGAAGCGGTTTCTAATGATTCTGCCTGCTCTTGCATGATTCTTGCACTTTTCCCCATCGTCGCATCGGCAAGTTGTCCTTGGCTTAACGCCTGTTGGGCCCGATGTTCACTTTGTTCAAATAAACTGCTCATATCCGTGATCGTACTCACGGTCGTCTGTAAATCGTCGGAGACGGTCTGGGTCCCGCTCGCCATCTCGTTAATGGCATGCGTCATGTTTCCAGATACTTCAACGATATTGGCATTTTCGGCCGTCGCCTGTTCGCTCATCTGATTGATCGTCGTCGATGTTTGACTGATCGTTCCGATGACCCCATGCAACGTCCCTTGCATCTGGGCGATTGCTGACTCAAGTCGACCGATTTCATCCGTTCGCCCCGAGATTTTTAATTGTTGTGACACATCCCCTTGCGAAATCTGTTCTGCCGTTTTTACGACACGACTGATCGGTCGTGTGATGCTCCGTGCGAAATACCAATTGTACAGTGCTAAAGCAATCAGCAGAACGAATGTCGCAATCAGGACAGAACGCGTCAGATTCAAGGTCTTGTCTTTTGCCTCTTGTTGTAAGACATCATAAAATTCCCCGTTCTTCGTATGTAACGTATATAAGTCACTTAACACCCCTTCGATTCGGGCAGCATATGATCGAATCGTAATCGGATTCAACTCATTTAGCAATGTCTCCCGTTCCGAGGATAACGTCGTATATTTCATTTTAGCCCGGTCCAAATCTTGTTGAAAACGATCGATCAAGTACGCTTTTTGAAGCGAATTCAATGCAGCTTCATTTTTTTTACTTAACGCTAGCGCTTGCTCCTTCTGATTTTCTGAAGGTTGACTGGCTAGTCGGTTCCAAGCAGCCTGCTCGTACAGTAATTTTGTCTCGAGTTCTGAAATCTCGACTAACTGTTTGCCGTAATCTTCGTTGTAGGATTGAATTTGTCGTAGTTCGAATAAGGTCCAGCCCATCAAGGCGACGACACTGACAATCGTCACGAGTGTCGATACTAAAAAGCGTTTCCGTAACGTCATTGCACGTCCACCTTCCCTTCAAGAATCTGTTGTTTCAGCTGTTCGAGTTGCTGTAATTCTTTTGGTGTGAAGCTGACATTACGAATCGGTGCGAGCTGGATTGCGCCGTCCTTGACACCTAAGACGATTTGACCCGACTGGAGACCCGACTCTTTTACCGAATCCCCAATTTTCGTAATCGCGAGATCAACTTGTTTCAGCATCGATGTCATGACCGCATCCGGTGCAATCGCCGTCTGATCGCTGTCAACACCAATCGCTTTGTTACCTTTTTTCTCAGCAGCTTCGAGGACGCCGCTCCCGGTTAAACCGGCTGCGGCGTACAACACATCCGCCTCTTTTTTCATCTGGGCATCCGCAAGTTGTTTTCCTTTATCCGGTGCGGCAAAGTCTTCCGCGTAATCGACCAGGACACGGATATCTGGATTGACAGCTTTTGCCCCTGCCACGTATCCTTTTTCGAACTTTTCAATGAGAGGCGACTTCATCCCACCAATGAATCCGATTGTTTCACTTTCTGACTGAATCGCCGCTGCTGCCCCGGCTAAGTAGCTTCCCTCGTCTTCTTTGAATGTGACCGATAAGACGTTCGGCAACTCAGATACCGCATCGATAATCGCAAACTGTTGTTTCGGATAACGTTTGGCGACTTTTTCTAAATCTGCCTGCCCCATGAAACCAAGACCTACGACAACGGTCGGCTTTTGTTTGGCCAATGTCTCAAAAGCGACGCCATATGACTTCGTTTCACTCAATTCTCTATAATCGATGAACCAATCTTCTTTTTCCCGAAGCAACGACATCCCACTCATCGCAGCGTCACTGAATGATTGATCGCCTAATCCTACATCAGACAACACGACTGCCATTTCGCGTCGTTCCTTGACTGCTTGCTGAGGATCATCGATGACACTGCCGCAACCTGCTAGACCCATCGTCAGTGCAAGTCCGGATAACCCGATTCGTTTTGACATTTTTCCACTTCCCTCCACTGTTCTACACTGGATTATCGGAAGGGATGTCTGACTTCTTAACCTTAAAATCAAATTCAGAATTATCCCACAACAAAAAAAGCGTCCTTTTCCCAACTTTCGTTGAAAAAAGGACGCGCACATTTCTTTATGTTTAACTTAGTAATCGCTGTCTGAAGAACCACCTGTGACGATCGCGATACCGGCAGAAGCACCGATTCGTGTCGCACCTGCATCGATCATCGCTTTTGCGCCTTCGAAATCACGGACACCACCTGAAGCTTTCACACCGATGTCAGGACCCACTGTTTCACGCATCAGACGGATATCTTCTACCGTTGCGCCGCCTGTTGAAAAACCAGTTGATGTCTTGACGAAGTCTGCGCCTGCTTTAACTGACAATTCAGCAGCCGTTTTGATTTCTTCTTTTGTTAAGAGACAGTTCTCGAAGATGACTTTGACAAGTGTTCCGTTTGCTGCTTCGACAACGGCACGGATGTCACGTTCGACAAGTGAAAGATCGCCGTCTTTTAACGCACCGATGTTTAAGACCATGTCGATTTCCGTTGCACCATTTTTGATCGCATCTTGTGTTTCAAATGCTTTGACTTCCGGTGTGTTGGCACCAAGCGGGAAGCCGATGACGGTACAGACTTTAACTGCATCATCTGATTTTAAGAGTTCTGCTGCGAGTGCTACGTTTGTCGGGTTGACACAGACACTTGCAAATTTGTATTCGAGTGCTTCCTTACAAAGTGTTTCGACTTGAGCACGTGATGTTTCTGCTTTTAACGCTGTATGGTCGATCATTCCTGCTAAATTCATGATTAGTTCCTCCTTAAGGGTATCCCTTAGACTCTGTTTCCATTCTATCACGTGAGAAGTCTGACTTCTATCTTTTTACGCGACTTTTCGCAGTTGTTTTTTCCGAATCAACAATCCGTTTAGCGTAAAGACCAAAGCAGCCGACCAAATGAATGTAAACGCAATCAAGTGTGTTCGTGTAAAGGGTTCGTCGTACAGGAGGACACCGATCGCAAGCGACAAGGTCGGGGCGACGAACTGAAGAAAACCAACGACCGTAAACGGAATCCGTTGGGCGCCAAAACCGAACAATAACAAGGGCACAGCCGTGATGACTCCCGTCAAAACGAGCCCGATCGTTACGAAGCCGGACGAAGTAAACGTCTCTTGTCCACTGATCCCCATGTAACCTAAAAATAGGATCGCAATCGGTAACGGTGCCAACGTCTCGATGGTCAGACTGACGGTTGATTCAAGCGGGCGTTGTTTTTTGACGACACCGTAAAACCCAAAGCTGAAAGCAAGCGCCAGCGAAATCCAAGGAAATTTCCCGTAACCAATCGTCAAAATCAAGACCCCGATCGTCGCAAGTACAATCGCCAGCCATTCAATCCGCGATAGTTTTTCCCGAAAAAAGAATACTCCGAAGATGATACTGACAATCGGATTGATGTAATACCCAAGTGATGCCTCGACAATAAAATTATGATTGACTGCCCAAATATAAATGAACCAGTTCATACTGATGATCAGTCCGTTTAGAAAAAAGAGTCGACGTGTAAATGGATTTTTTAAGGCTCCCGCGAACTTTGGTAATGCTTTTTGGACGTATAGTAACAACATCAAAAAGATGAAGGACCAGACAATCCGATGTGCTAAAATTTCTTCGCTCGAGACGCTTGCGAGCAACTTCCAGTAAATCGGCAACAATCCCCAAATGACATAGGCGGCTAATGTTGCGATTAAGCCCGATTTATTCATTGTTCATTTCCTCTTTTCTGGATTACGACACTTTTTTCATTTTGATCCGACCATTTGAAATCCCGCTGATCGTAAATAAGGCTACAGCCAACCAGATAAACAAGAAGGCGATCAAATGAATCGTCGTGAAGATATCATTGAATAAAAAGACACCCAACACCAACGTCAACGTCGGGGCGATATACTGTAATATCCCGACATAGACGAATGGAATTTTCGGCATACCGTATCCAAACAACATCAATTGAATCGCGGTTGCTACACCCAGCATGATGATGGCAAATAAGGATTCTGTCGGTAAAGCCATTGGATTTGAACCAGTGATGCTAAGCGTCATTAGAGCAAATGGTAACGTCACCAACGTCTCGAGAAATAAACCGGACAACGGTTCCGCTGCCGCCTTTTTCTTGAGAACACCATAAAAAGCAAACGATACCGCGAGTGAAAACGCGATGATCGGAAACTTTCCGTACCCAAACGTCAAAATCAGGACACCGCTGATAGCGCTGACCATTGCCAGTAGTTGGGCCCGGTTTAAACGTTCTCCGAAAAACAATAGTCCGAACAGTACACTGACGAGCGGATTGATATAGTAGCCGAGTGACGACTCGACGATATACCCTTCCCCGATTGCATACAGATAGAGCGTCCAGTTCCCACCAAGGACGAGACCAGCCGCGAGAACGGTATTACGCTGGCGTTTATTTTTCCAAAGCTGTTTGACATGCTTGAATTTCTTGGTCATCCGTAATAACAGGCTGACAAAGACAAAGGCACTGATGATGCGAATCGAAACGACCGTCCATGCCGGTACCTCATCCGCAAACAGTTTATAGATCGGTAACAATCCTCCAATCACGTAGGCGACGAAGGTCGCACTCATTCCCCGTTTATCCACGATGAACCTCCTTATGTATATACAAGTAAAGCCGCCATCATCATGGCGACTTTTTCAGCTTATTGTTGATCAAGAATCTGGAACAATGTCTTCATTTCTGACTCCGTCAAGTCGCGCCATTCACCAATCGGTAAATCACCGAGTTCGACGTTCATGATCCGGACACGTTGCAGGCGTTTGACCCGGTAACCAAATTCTTTGCACATCCGGCGAATTTGCCGGTTCAGCCCTTGTGTCAAAACGATTCGGAACGTCCGCGACTCGAGCTGTTCAACGACACATTCCTTCGTCGTCGTTCCAAGAATGTCGACGCCGCTCGCCATACCTTCGATGAACGTTTCCGTAATCGGTGCGTCGACCGTTACGATGTATTCTTTATCGTGGTTGTTTTCCGCCCGTAAAATCCGGTTGACGATATCCCCATCGTTCGTCAAGATGATCAATCCATCGGAATCTTTGTCGAGTCGCCCAATCGGGAAAATCCGTTTCGGATGATTGACGAAATCAATGATGTTGCCTTCGATGTCACGCTCTGTCGTACACGTGATCCCGACCGGTTTGTTTAAGATCAAATACTCGAGCTCCGGCTTCGCTTGTAACGGTTGTCCATCAATCTCGACGGCATCTGTTTTTTCGACCTGCGAGCCGAGCTCGGCCACGTTTCCGTTGATCGTCACACGTCCGGCATCGATTAATTTATCGGCAGCCCGCCGGGAACAATATCCTGTTTCACTGATGAATTTATTGATTCGCATAAGTTTGTGTCCTCTTTCTCTTTTATAATCTTTACTCAGTGTAGCGTATCCGTTACTTGAAAACAAAATAATTTGTCACTCCAAAAATAAGGGGCTGACTCAAAAAAAGAATTACTCGTCTTTTCACGCCCTTTCCTCAGGCGAGACACAAGCCAGTTTTCCTGCCTCATTCAGGCAGGAAAGCTGGTCTTGTTTGTCTCTGACAGCGCAAAAATGCGCTTTTTCCTGTAGGAGTTGCGTGTAACGAGTAATTCTTTTTTTTACGAGATAAGGGTGACTTTTGAGTCAGCCCCCATTTCAGATCGCTTGTTCTTTTAATGTCTCCATGACGCGGACGAATTGTCCGTCGTTCATCGGATAACCCGCTTTAGTGATTTTGACACGAACGAGTTGACCAATCAATGATTCGTCCCCTTCGATCGCGACACGTAAGTAATTGTCGGTATAGCCGACGAGACGACCCCCTGCTTCTTCCGAAAATTCTTCCGGAATGATTTCAAGCAGTTCTCCCTCGTATTTCGAAGCATATTCTTTCGCCAGTTGATCCGATAAGGCAATCAACCGAGCGACACGTTGTTCTTTCACGTGTTCATCCACTTGATCCTCCATCATCGCAGCCGGTGTTCCGGTCCGTTTCGAATACGGGAAGACATGCAGTTCGCTGAACTTGTGATCGTTGATGAAGTTAAACGTCTCCATGAACTCTTCTTCCGTCTCCCCCGGGAAACCGACGATGACGTCAGACGTGATCGCACAATCCGGCAAGACTTCTTTTAAGCGAGTAATCCGTTCACCAAACTCCGCCATCGTGTATTTCCGGCGCATCCGGCGCAAGACCGTATCCGATGCCGATTGAATCGGAACATGGAGATGCCGGACGACGATCGGCGAATCTTTTAAGACGTCCAGTACTTCATCTGTGATTTGACTCGCTTCAATCGAAGAAATCCGAAGCCGTTCGAGACCTGTCACGGACTCCAGCGTTTTTAACAATTTCGCCAAGTTATAGTCTTTGAGGTCTTCCCCGTAACCGCCCGTGTGAATACCGGTCAGGACGATTTCCTTATAGCCCGCATCCACTAGTTGTTGTGCTTGTTTCAAGACATCTTCCGGTTGACGTGAACGCATCAGACCGCGTGCCCAAGGAATGATGCAAAACGTACAGAAGTTGTTGCAACCTTCTTGGATCTTCAGAGAAGCCCGCGTCCGGTCCGTAAATGCCGGGACGTCGAGTTCTTCGTAGACTTTTGCCTTCATGATGTTACCGACGGCGTTGATCGGCATCCGTTCTTCGCGGAATTGTTCGATGTAACCAATCATCTTGTGCCGGTCCTGCGTCCCGACGACGACATCGACCCCGGGAATCGCCATGATTTCAGCGGGAGATGTCTGGGCGTAACAACCGGTGACACAGATGACACTGTCTGGATTTTGACGGATGGCCCGTCGGATGACTTGGCGGCTCTTTTTGTCGCCCGTATTTGTTACTGTACATGTATTGACGACATAAACGTCGGCATGATTTGCAAAGTCAACACGTCCATATCCCGCATCCTTGAACAGTTGCCAGACGGCTTCTGTCTCGTAATGATTGACTTTACAACCAAGCGTTTGAAAGGCAACAGTTGCCATTTCACTCACCCTTTCAATTCAAAATGATACGATACGGCGGACAGGACATAGAGTGGTGCCGTTTCCGTCCGTAAAATCCGTCGTCCGAGTGATGCCGGCACGAAACCACCAGCGGTTAAACGCGTTACTTCTGTTTCCGTCAGTCCACCTTCCGGACCAATCACAACCAATAAGGAGTCGCCGGACTGAAGCCGCGACAGCGTAGAAGCGAAGGCTGACGCCTCCCCTTCTTTCGCCGATTCTTCATAGGCAATCAGACACGCCGTATAATCAGTAGTACTTTGTAGGACTTCATCATACGTCACATACTCAACCGTCGGCAAGTGCGCCCGGTATGATTGCTCTGCTGCTTCTTTGACGATTTTTTCGAGTCGTTCCAGCTTTTTCGGAACTTTTTTGGCGTCCCATTTGGCGACAGAACGGGCCGATTCAAAAACAAGTAGTTGATGAACTCCAAGTTCGGTCGCTTTTTGTGCCACGAGTTCGATCTTATCACCCTTCGGTAACGCATAAGCAATCGTCACGTGGATCGGGAGTTCCGTCTCGATTGGCAATTCTTCAATCATTTCCGCGACGGCCGTTTGCTTTTCGAGCTGCTCAAGTCGGCAACGAAACAGTCCTGTTCCGTCCAACACTAAAATCTCATCACCGACATCCATCCGCATGACGTTTTTCATATGATGGGCGTCGTCTTTTGACAGTGTAAAGGTGTTTCCCGCACGTGCGGTCTGTTCGACGAAATATCGTTGCATCGGCTTAAGCCTCACGTTTCGCGATGATTGCGACCCAGTCTTCAAGCTTCGTCGTTTCGACAATTGTGAATCCGGCTTCCACCATCGCGTCACGCACCATGTCTTTTTTCTGACCAATGATGCCGGAAGCGATGAAGTGACCGCCCGGCAAAGTCAGTTCATAGGCATCGTTTACGAACAATAAGATGACTTCAGCTAAGATATTCGCGACAATCAACTCAACCGGTTCTTTCAGTTCTTTCATCAAATCGCCTTGACGGACGGTGACTTGTTGACTGACTTGATTTAATGCCACATTGTCCGTTGCCGAACGAACCGCGACTTCATCTAAATCAAGCGCAAAGACGTCTTTTGCTCCGAGTTTAGCCGCTGCAATCGCCAGGACACCGGAACCCGTACCAACATCAACGACCCGGTCGTTGTCTTGGAGATAGTTTTCGATCGCCTGAATACAGAGGACTGTCGTCGGATGTGTTCCGGTTCCGAATGCCATTCCGGGATCCAGTTCGATGATCTTCTCATCCGGTTGTGGTGTATAGTCCTCCCACATCGGGACGACCGTCAAATGCCGGCTGATCTTGACCGGTTTATAAAACTGTTTCCACGAATGTGCCCAGTCTTCTTCATCCACTTGAGTGAGCGTGACAGTTCCTGCACCAATCGTCAGACCGAATTTCGTCAGCATTTGAATATCACGTTCGATTCCTTTGATCGTATCCGTCAAATCGCTACTTTCTGCAAGATACGCTTTGACGAGGACGCCGCTATCCGGATATTCGTCCCGTTTCTTCTCATCCCAAATTTCACCGAAGTTATCTTCACGGTGTGACATCACTTCGAAATCCTCTACATCCTCGATGACGACCCCACTCGCTCCTGCTTCATGTAAAATATTCGAGACTGCCTCGATCGCTTCTTGTGTCGTATGGACACTGACTTCCGACCATTTCATTATCTGTCACGCTCCTTTAGTGATCACCCTGTAAAGAATGTTTTGATTCGGCTGAATACGCCTTCGTGTTGTTCCTCGACACCTTTTTCATCACTGATTTCATTAAATTCACGCAGTAACTCTTTTTGACGATCAGTCAGGTTTTTCGGCGTGATGATGACGACATTGACGTATTGGTCCCCCTGATGTCCTGAACGCACGTTTGGCATCCCTTTGCCCCGCAGACGGAAACGTGATCCGGTTTGTGTGCCTGCTGGGATCTTGAGGCTCACTTTTCCATGAACGGTCGGCACTTCGATTTCATCCCCAAGTGTCGCTTGGGCAAATGTCAGTGGCATGTCCATGACGATGTGATCATCCACCCGTTCGAACAATTCATGTTCGCGGACACGGACGACGACGTACAGATCACCAAACGGTCCACCATTGACGCCTGCTTCTCCTTTACCAGCAAGACGAATCTGTTGTCCGTTATCGATCCCTGCTGGAATTTTGACACGAACATCTTTGTTTTTACGAACGCGACCGGCACCACGGCATGTTTCACATGGTTCTTTGACGATTTGACCTCGTCCGTGACATGTCGAACATGTTGTTTGGTTCACGACACGACCAAACATCGTGTTTTGTTCAACGTTGATGTGACCAGATCCACCACAACGCTTACACGTTTCTGGATGCGTGCCTGGTTTAGCGCCTGAACCGTGACAAGTGCCACAATCCTCTTCGACTGGAATCGTGATGACTTTCTCGACACCCGAGACAGCTTCCATGAAGTCAATTTCTTCGACATATTGGAGGTCTTGTCCTTTACGTGGTGCGTTCGGATCTTGACGGCGACCGCCACCAAAGAACATATCAAAGATATCGCCAAATCCTTCAGCTCCGCTGAAGCCAGCTCCACCTTGTGATGGATCTTGGTGACCAAACTGATCATAACGGGCGCGTTGATTATCGTCCGATAACACCTCGTATGCTTCAGAAAGCTCCTTGAATTTTTGATCGGCATCCGCCTCTTTATTGACGTCCGGATGATACGTACGAGCTAACTTTCGGTAAGCTCGTTTGATTTCTGCTGCTGAGGCATCGCGCGCGACGCCCAAGACTTCATAATAATCGCGTTTTTCCACGTGCATTCTTCCTCTCTTTGGTTCCGATTCATTTCATACTGTTTGATTTTACCGAACTTCATGCGACATGGAAAGAGCCAAAGCGCGGATTACGCTTTGGCTCTCTCTAGCGCCCGAAAGATCGGTCGATTGAATTATTTGTTGTCTTTGTCGTCGACTTCTTCGAATTCTGCGTCCATGACGTTGTCATCTTGTCCACCAGCTTGTGCGCCTTCAGCGCCCGCTTGTTGTTGAGCCATGTTTTCGTAGACTTTTTGTGTCAACTCTTGAACGACTGTCGACAATTCGTCTTTTGCCGTACGAATCGCTTCGATGTCTGTTCCCGCAAGGGCAGTTGTGACTTTTTCTTTTGCTACTTCTGCTTTTTCTTTGTCAGCTGCGTCAATTTGCTCACCGAGATCTTTGACTGCTTTATCTGTCGCGAAGACAAGTTGATCGGCTTCGTTACGAAGTTCCACTTCTTCTTTACGTTTGTTATCCGCATCTGCGTTCGCTTCTGCATCTTTGACCATTTGGTCGATGTCCGCTTCAGTCAAACCGCTTGATGATTGGATCGTGATTGATTGCTCTTTGTTTGTACCAAGATCTTTGGCTGATACGTTAACGATTCCGTTTGCATCGATGTCGAATTTAACTTCGATTTGTGGTACACCACGTTGTGCTGGCGGAATGTCTGTCAACTGGAAGCGACCAAGCGTTTTGTTGTCAGACGCCATCGGACGTTCCCCTTGAAGAACATGGATATCAACGGCTGGCTGGTTGTCAGCTGCTGTCGAGAAGACTTGTGATTTAGAAGTCGGGATCGTCGTGTTACGATCGATCAGTTTCGTCATCACGCTACCCATTGTTTCAATTCCGAGTGAGAGTGGTGTCACGTCAAGAAGAACAACGTCTTTGACGTCACCTGTCAATACGCCACCTTGAACTGCTGCACCAAGAGCAACGACTTCATCCGGGTTAACGCCTTTGAATGATTCTTTGCCTGTGAAGTCTTGAACTGCTTTTTGAACCGCTGGGATTCGTGTTGATCCACCAACGAGGATGATTTTGTCGATTTTATCTGGAGTCATGCCAGCATCGCTAAGTGCGCGACGTGTTGGTGCCATCGTCCGTTCGACGAGGTCAGCAGTCAGATCGTCAAATTTCGCACGTGATAATGTCATTTCAAGGTGAAGTGGACCTGCTGCGCCAGCCGTGATGAATGGAAGGCTGATTTGTGTCGAAGAAACACCTGACAGGTCTTTTTTCGCTTTTTCAGCAGCATCTTTCAAACGTTGAAGTGCCATTTTATCTTGAGCAAGATCGATTCCATTGTCTTTTTTGAATTCTGCGACAAGATGGTCGATGATTTTTTGGTCAAAGTCATCTCCACCAAGACGGCTGTCACCAGCTGTTGAAACAACTTCAAAGACACCGTCACCCAGTTCAAGGATCGAGACGTCAAACGTACCGCCACCTAAGTCATAGATCAAGATCGTGTGGTCTTCGCCTTTTTCAAGACCGTATGCAAGTGCTGCTGCTGTCGGTTCGTTGATGATCCGTTTAACGTCAAGACCAGCGATTGTACCTGCATCTTTTGTTGCTTGTCGTTCTGCATCGTTGAAGTAAGCAGGAACCGTGATGACCGCTTCTGTAACTTTTTCACCGAGGTAGTCTTCTGCTTGGGCTTTTAATTTTTGAAGAATGATGGCTGAGACTTCCTGTGGTGTGTAGTCCTTACCTTCAACCTCGACTTTGTAGTCTGTTCCCATGTGACGTTTGATCGACATGATTGTGTTTGGGTTTGTGATCGCTTGACGTTTTGCGACTTCACCGACTTGACGTTCGCCGTTTTTAAAGGCAACGACAGATGGTGTTGTCCGGTTTCCTTCTGCGTTTGCGATAACGACAGGCTCTCCGCCTTCCATTACTGCGACACATGAGTTTGTAGTTCCTAAGTCAATACCAATGATTTTTGCCATGATAAATTCCTCACCTTCGAATAGTTAGTGTAGTGAAACCAGATGGTACTCTTATTTATTCTGCGACTTTAACCATACTTGGGCGGATGACACGATCGTGTAACTTGTACCCTTTTTGGAACTCGGCCGTGACGACGCCTGATTCATGTTCGTCACTTGCTTCTTGAACGACAGCTTGGTGTAAGTTTGGATCAAATGCTTCGCCAACGGCAGGAATCTCAACGACACCTTCATTTTGAAGCGTCTCAACCAATTGTCGTTTGACCATCTCAACACCCGCTAAAACAGATTTCGTTTCTTCATTGTCTGATTCAATCTGAAGTGCACGATCTAAATTGTCGACGAGCGGGAGTAATTTCTCGACGATCGCTTGCGAAGAATACTTCGCCCGGTTTTCTGCTTCAATCCGGTTCCGGCGTTTGAAATTATCAAAGTCTGCCCGAAGACGTAACTCTGACGCTTTTGCTTCCGCAAGTTGTGCCTCAAAATCAGGAGCCGGTGTTTCTTCGACGAGATCAGCTTGAACGACCTCTTCTTCCGTTACTTCGACTGTTTCTGTTGCTTGTTCGGTAACTTCTTCATTATTATTGAGGTTTTGATTCTGCTCTTTTTCTTCCACTCTGAATCGAGCCCCTTTCTATATTCAATCCAAGCTGTTTTTACGCAACTCGGTTTGGAATGCTTGGAGAAGATGAATGATCGAATTGATGCCTCGATTGTAATCCATCCGTTTTGGACCAATCAGCGCAAGTGTGCCAAGCGAAATCCCGTCTACGGAATAATGCGCACGAATCACACTACAGTCCTTCAGGGCATCGACATTGTTTTCACTACCGATCGTAATCAAAATCTGATTATCGAGATTCGGACTCAAGAAATCAAACAATGCTTCCTGTTGTTCAATCAACTCAAGAACAGGTCGCAACTTGGCGACATCTTGAAATTCCGGTTGGTCAAACATATTTGCTTTACCGCCCAGATAAATCAACGGACGTTCGTTGTCTTGATCCATCAGGACGATATCAAGTGCTTTTGACAGCAACGTCGTCTGTTCCGAATGTTCGGAACGAAACCGTCTGATTTCTTCTAACAGACGTACACGAAGCTGACTCAGCGGTGTACCGCGCAACGTTTGGTTCAACCGTTCCATCAGGCGACTTGCTGCCTCTCGTGAAAGTGCTTCTGCTAACTGAAGGGTTTTATGTTCGACATGCCCCGTTTCGGTCACGAGAACGATGACGACACGTCCTTCCGCTAACGGAATCAACTCTAAGTGATGGAGGCGTTGCCCTTCTTCTTTTGGTCCTAATACAAGCGTCGTATAATGGGTCAATTCGCTCAACAGGTCCGCTGTATGTCTGATCAACCGATCATTTTCATTCACGGAATGGGCAAATAACGATTTTAATGCTTTTGCCTCTTGCGGTGAGATGCTTTCCGGACGAATCAGATGATCGACATAAAATCGATATCCAAGCTCGGATGGGATTCGGCCAGCAGATGTATGTGGCTTCTCAATCAATCCCATCTCTTCGAGGTCCGCCATCTCATTTCGAATGGTCGCGGAACTGAACGTCACGTCACTCCGTTTCGAGAGCGTCCGTGAGCCGACGGGTTGAGCGGTTTTGATATAATCATCGACGATTGCACGTAAAATCAACAATTGGCGATCCGTCAGCACCTTCTTCACCACCTTATTTTGTTAGCACTCACTTTTAACGAGTGCTAATTACATCTTTACTATAAGGAATCCCGGAAATGATGTCAACCAATTTGCTGAACCCTTTGAAGACTTTCCCATTCTGCGATACAGTGAAACAAACAACCAAAAGGAGGAGTGAGATGTTAGAACTGTTTGCAATGGCCGGCGTGTTCGTCTGGGTCTTCATCGCAGTCCTTGGAACAACAGCATACTTCTTGCGAAAATCCAAAAAATAAAACGGCGTCTGCATACTTTCGTATGGACGCCGTTTTGTTGTCGAAATTGAACCTGTCATCGTGCTGATTTTTCGTTATTCCATCTCCGCTTCCCCGATGAACTCGGCAAACACTTCATTGGCGAGCGGTACACCTGCATCCGTCAAGCGGATGTGTGTCGCTGTCCGCTCGACTAATCCGCGTGGCAATAACTTCGCAATCGTTTTCCCAAACACTTTGTCGAGGGACAGTCCGTACTTGTGTTCGAAATGTTTCTCGGATACGCCTTCCTTCATCCGGAGACCAAGGAACATTTCCTCTTCCATCCGTTCGACTATCGTCAACAGTGTTTCATTACGGACCGGTAACCCTTCCGCTTTGATGTAGTGTGGAATCGGTGCGATGTTCGCCCGACGTGTCTGATTGATGTAACTGTGGGAACCAGCCCCAAATCCGTAGTATTCGTCATTCTCCCAGTAAACCCGGTTATGACGACTTTCCCGATTCGGTAAGGAGAAGTTCGAGATTTCATATTGTTTTAAGCCACCTGCTTCAATCGTCTCGATCATCAAGCGATACATATCGGCTTCTAAATCCTGTGTCGGCAAAGGTAACTTTCCTTTGCGTTCTTGAATCGCAAAGACCGTATGCGGCTCAAGGATTAAGGAATAGGATGAGATATGGGTGATCGGCAACCGTAAAGCCCGTTCGACATCGTATTTAACTTGTTCGAGCGTTTGATTCGGTAGTCCGAACATCAGATCGACGGAAATGTTATCAAACCGTTTCGCTGCGTGATCAAGCGTCTCCGCGACTTTCGCCTCCCGGTGTGTCCGTCCGATCCGCTCGAGCAATCCGTCGTCAAACGACTGGACACCAAAACTGACCCGGTTGACCCCTCCCGCTTTCATGATGTCGAGTTTTTCGGGTGAGACGCCGTCCGGGTTCGATTCGACCGTATATTCAAGCGTCTCATCCGTTAACGGAAGCAAATGTTTTGTAATGATGTCCATCAACCGTTGCATCTGGGGTTCATTCAACGCGGTCGGCGTTCCTCCGCCGATGAAAATCGTTTCGAGGCGGTCGGTTGGGTACTGCTGTAACGTGAGTTCGATTTCCCGTTCTAACGCATCGAGATACTCGGCGACCGGTTGGTTTTTTAAAAATACTTTATTAAAGTCACAGTAATAACAAATATGTTCACAAAATGGAATGTGGACATATGCGGCGCGTGGTGTCATTTCGCCTCATCCTTTCTCAACTTAAACAGAAAAAGGGTGCGTTAGACGCCCCCTTGGTTTATTTCCTCAATCTTCATCCATCGATAGAACCGACATGAAGGCTTCTTGCGGCACTTCTACCGAGCCTACCATCTTCATGCGTTTCTTACCTTCTTTTTGCTTCTCAAGCAATTTACGTTTCCGTGAAATATCTCCACCATAACATTTCGCAAGAACGTTTTTCCGCAACGCTTTAATTGTCGAACGGGCGACAATCTTCGTTCCGACCGCTGCTTGAATCGGTACTTCAAATTGCATCCGTGGGATCAATGCTTTTAATTTATCAACGATGACCTTACCTCGTTCATACGCAAAATCACGGTGAACGATGAAGCTCAAGGCATCGACGTTTTCATTGTTCAAGAGGATGTCCATCTTGACGAGACGTGACTGCTGGTACCCGATCAATTCATAGTCAAGTGATGCATATCCTTTTGTACTCGACTTCAGCTGATCAAAGAAATCATAAACGATTTCCGACAACGGGAGTTCGTATGTGATTTTGACCCGTGCCGTATCGATATATTCCATATCGATGAACGTCCCACGTTTCTTTTGACACAGTTCCATGATCGCCCCGACATAATCGTTTGGCGTCATGACAGCCGCTTTGACGTAAGGTTCTTCGATGAACTCGACTTTTTGTTGTTCTGGCATCTTCGACGGGTTATCGACGTGGAGAACTTCCCCAGCCGTCGTCGTCACATGATAAATAACCGATGGCGCCGTCGTGATCATATCGATGTTAAATTCACGTTCAATCCGTTCCTGAATGATTTCCATGTGAAGCATACCAAGGAATCCACAGCGGAAACCAAATCCAAGAGCCTGTGATGTTTCCGGCTCGAATTCGAGGGCCGCATCACTCAACTGAAGACGTTCGAGCGCTTCCCGTAAATCATTGTAACGTGCTGCATCAATCGGATAGAGACCACAGTACACCATCGGATTCATTTTCCGATAGCCCGGTAAGGCCTCAGTAGCTGGCTGTTTCGCAAGCGTGATCGTATCTCCGACCCGGACGTCTCCAACCGTTTTGATGGACGCCGATAATGTTCCAACGTCTCCGACTGTCAATTCCTTCTGACGAAGTGGTTTTGGTGTCGATACGGCCAGTTCAAGGACTTCAAAATCTTTTCCTGTCGACATCATACGAATCTTATCACCGATTTTCACCGTCCCGTTGACGACACGAATCGATGCCACGACACCACGATAGGCGTCATAATATGAATCAAAGATCAACGCTTCGAGTGGTGCTTCCGGATTTCCTGTTGGTGCCGGAACTTTTGCGACGATTTGTTCGAGAATCTCTTCGATTCCGATTCCGGCTTTCGCCGACGTCGGAACAGCTTCAGACGCATCGAGTCCGATGACGTCTTCGATTTCTTGACGGACACGTTCTACATCCGCCGACGGTAAATCGATCTTATTGATGATCGGCAAGATTTCTAAATCGTTATCAAGCGCCAAATAGACGTTTGCAAGCGTCTGGGCTTCGATTCCTTGCGCCGCATCGACGACGAGTACAGCGCCTTCACAAGCAGCAAGCGAGCGTGATACTTCATATGTGAAGTCGACATGTCCCGGTGTATCGATCAGATGGAGGATATATTCCTCACCATCTTTTGCCGTATACTTCAACTGGACGGCATTCAATTTAATGGTAATTCCACGTTCACGTTCCAAGTCCATCGCATCCAGCGTCTGATCTTTCATTTCGCGTGATGTCAAAGCACCTGTTTTTTCTAAAATACGGTCTGCAAGCGTCGATTTCCCGTGGTCAATATGGGCGATGATCGAGAAATTTCGAATACTTTTTTGCCGCTTTAAACGGTCTGCATTATTCATGTTTATAGTCACCTTACCTTATAGTCAAACGTACATACGCTTCATTATACCAAAAATCACACGGGGTGTACCATCTCGTTTTGTTTTCCCAAAAAACAAAAATCCAAAGAAACCCTAGAGCTGTTATTGCTTTTAAGAAAAACGTTTGCTACAATTGTGTTTGTTCTGTTGAACGATAAATGCAGATATGCGAATATAAATCTCGAATGAGTTTTCTTGGAGGTGAATCATCCATGGCTAACATTAAATCAGCAATCAAGCGTGTTAAAACAGCTGAAAAACGCCGCGTCGCTAACGTACAACGTAAATCGTCTATGCGTTCAGCAATCAAAGCAGTCGAAACTTTCGCTACTGAAGGCAACAAAGAGCAAGCGCTCGTAGCTTTCAACACAGCGTCTAAGAAAATCGACAAAGCTGCTGCTAAAGGTCTTATCCACAGCAACAAAGCTGGTCGTGACAAATCACGTCTCGCTAAACTCGTAAACGCACTTTAATTCTTTTCTGAAGAATACAGTGATCGATCGCCACTTGGAGCTTGCTCCAGTGGTGATTTTTTTATGTCTAAAAACCACCTGGCCAGAGTACTGTCAGGTGGTTTTCTTCAAGCTTTAAATCGATCGACCATCACATGATGCGGGCCAATTCCTTCAATTTCAAACGATTCACTTGCGATGGTCAGCCCGATCCGCTCGTAGAATGGAACTGCCACGAGTCGGGCATTACACCACCAACCACGCGCTTGTCGTTCGACTAACACGTTTCGCGCTTCTTCAATCAATGCCTTCCCGAACCCTTCACCCCGAACATCAGGACTCGTCGCCATCCCGCGCAATTGATACGTCAATTCAGAATCTTGTTCAAACGAACGTTTTGAAAATGTACCAATTGCAACAACACGCCCATTTTTGATTCCACCGAGATGGAATGTCTCTTCCGCATGGTCATCCGGATACATACATGCTTCGATCGGTTGATGCGGACGTAAGACTTCATGTCGAAGCGGAATCACTTCGGATGCTTGGATCATTCGAATTTCCACGTAATCTCCTCCTTACAAAGTTGCTAATCGAACGACGAGCGCATCAAATAAAATGCGTTTATCGCCTCGTCCGGTCTTCATCCCTTCGTCCGTCGTCGTAATGGCAATCAAGGCTTGTTCGAGCTGGGCGAACGTAAATCGTTTTCCGGATTGTAATGCCAGTTTGATGGCATAAGGATGGGCACCGACTTTCGAAGCGATTTGTCGCTCTCCATAACCTTGCTCGGCTAACCGTTTCGCTAAGAGCATCATCCGGTATTGACGCGCCATCAATCCAAGTAAAGCCAATACTTCCTGACCTTGCTTCTCTAAATCACGGATCAAACGAATCGCTGGTTCGAGTTGGCGTTTCATCAAATAATCGGTCAATTGAAATACATTGTCTTCCAACGTCCGCGGGACAAGTAGATTCACATCCTCCAGCTCAATCGTCGGATGATCTCCTGCATACAGCATCAGTTTATCCAGTTCATGTGTCAGCGTCGCCCACATCTCACCCGTCAAAAAAATCAGTCGTTCGATGGCCGGGCGTTCCATTCGATATCCTTTGTCATTAACCGCGTCCATCACAAAACGAAATAATTCTTCCGTTGTTGGTTTTTTCGCTTCAAGCAATACCGCACGATCTTTTAGACGTTTGACGATCGTCTTACGTTCGTCCAGTTTCTCAGCTTCGACAATCAGGACGACGATCGCATAATCAGCTGGTTTGATGATGTATTCCGCTAACCGGTCGACGTTATGTGTTTTTTTATCTTTTGCTCCCGTTAAAAAAGTCGCCGGTTTTGCAATGACAACACGGTAGTCACTCAAAAAAGGAACGGTTTCTGCTTCATCGAGTACGGCATCGAGCGGCTGGTCATTCAAATCGATTTTCATATAATCAAACCGCTCGCCGTCCGGCAAGGCAGCTTTCACGATTTCACGTTCCCATTCTTCCAAAAGGTGCCGTTCAGTTCCGTATAATAAATAAAGGTTCGCCAGTTTTCCGTTGACAAGCCAAGGAGTTTTCATCTTCCCCACCACATTTCACAGTTTGTTCTTAACTTCATCATAGATAATCCTCTTTTATTCCGCTATACTAGAAGCGGAATCTATTTTTAGGGGGAATGCAGCATGGCACATTCAGTACGCCCACCAAGTGAGAATGCGTTTGAAAACGATATTCAATCAAAACGTAATGACGCGCTTGACTCTGCCGTCGGTTTTGGCGCATCGTTCGGTTTTTTCGCAGTCTTGTTCATCATTGGCGTTGTAATCAAATTCTTAAGTCTATAATCACTAAAACAGCAACCTTGGGGGGTTGCTGTTTTTTATTTTAGCATAGGTTCACAACCCGTTGCTGAACAAGTTATCATTCCTTCTTGATCGGTCCGCATGATGGTCCGACCTCTTATTCGCTCCAGTACTTCTGCATGGGGATGACCATACCGATTGTTTCGTCCGGCTGAAATGATGACGATCTCCGGGTCAGTCCGTTCCAACAATTCTTTTCCTGTCGATGTCTTTGAACCATGATGTCCGGCTTTCAGGATGTCTACTTTCCCGACTGACCACTCCTCCTCTTCATCGACACTGGCATCTCCTGTCAATAAAACCCGCTTTCCTGCGACATCGGCCAGCAGGACGATCGAACGGTCGTTTTCTTCCTCCTCACTCCCTCGCGGAGCAAGGACACGCAACCAGGGGCGAATCCGTTGCCCGGATCGGACGAATTCAACTCGTGCCCCCGTCGCTTCAATCGTTTTGACCAATTCTTGTCGTTTCTCGTCTTCGTTATCGTATCGTCCCAGGTAAATCGTATCAACCTGTACTTTCTGCAGTAGTCCGACAAGACCACCGATATGGTCGTGATCGGCGTGGGTCAGGATCAAACCGTCAATTTGCTTCTCAGATCGTGTATACAGAAAAGGAGCGACGATTTGCCCACCTGGATCGAAGGGGCGTAAAGGAGGGCGTTTCGAGAGTGAATACGCACCGCCTGTATCGACAACAAACGTCTCCCCGTCTTTTTCGACGACCGTACTGTCCCCTTGTCCGACATCAAGAAAGGTAATCCGTTCCCCTGTCCGCACATCCATCCATGTACTCGCTAATGCGAGGCACAGTAGCGGGATCACATGCCCGAACCATTTGCGTTCAGCTACCCACCACCCCGAAAACACACCAGCTACGACAGCCGCCCAGAGCGGGAGTGGTAACAGATGCAGTGCTAGCGAAGACAACGGTAATCGTTCTACCCATGCTAAGGACTGATCGAGTAATGAAATGGCTTGACCATGAAGAGGAATGATCGTCGTCGACGTTGGCAGCAAGATGGTCGCACTCGCGAGAAACGACAGCGGTAGGATGATCCATTCAATCCATCCCCCTAAGACGATATTCAACACTGGAGACCAGACGGAAAGTTCCGTCTGCTCCGTTAGTTGTAAAAACAGGCTCGTCATGACTTGTGCCCACATACTGATCAACAACCAGTTCCACGGACGAGGGATGCCTTCCCACAAGTTACGGGACAATAAGAGAAAAATCGTTAACCCCACCGTCAATTGAAAACCAACATCATATAAGCTAGTAAAGGAGACCGCTAATTGAAGGGACGCTACCCAAGCAACGACCATCAAAGGGTCCGGTCGGCGGCTGATGCGATAGCAAAACAAGAGGAACATCGCGACACATACAGCACGTGTCACCGGAGGACTCCATTCTGTCAACCAACCGTACAGCGGTAACAATGCTAAGAGGAACTCGTATCGACGCTCCCTTGTCAATCGGAGCTTCTTTAAGACCCATAACATCGTCCAAATCAAAAACGCGATGTGCGAGCCGGAAATCACGATGGCGTGGAGTAATCCAAACTTCTTGAACCGCTCTAGCGTCGTCTGATCCATCAGACGGTCTTCTCCTAAGACAAGTGCTTCGATATAAAGGGCTTGTTTGATGGGAAGTTGCTCAATCCGCGCCATCCATCGTTGTCGAATGCGGCGTCCGTTCGCTTCATATCCCGGTGTCTCGGAACAGTCTCCCCACTGTTCGACCTCATACTTCCCTCGTAACTGTTCTGTCCGCATCCAGCGTGCCTCATCAAAACCACCCTCGTTCATCCTCGGCAGGACAGGTACTTCTTTTAGCGTCACCTCACAGCGCTGTCCAATCCGTTCGTAATCAAGATGCGTTGCATCATCAAGCGTTGCCGCGACGACGATTGTTTGTGTTTGCGCTTCTGCCAGATAACGAATCCGGTCTCCGTTCTGTTTGGCATCAAGGATGTCGATGACCGTGATTTCTTTTAACGTGGGAGGCGTGACGACATGAAACAGGAAAAGCAGACTCAGTCCACAGATTGTCAGTAGATGAAACGTCGACAGCGACCATGCTTTGAGGACTCCGATGCTTGCGAGCACCGCGACGAACCAGAGGGATTCTTTGCAGGCAATGAGCAGAATGATAAAAAACAAAGGAAATAGAGGCATTAGTAGACAATCAAATAGGCTTTCAGATTTTCCAACGTCTTCGGTCCAAAGCCTTTGACGTCCCCTAAATTTGCATATGTCGCAAATCCACCCTTATCCTCTCGGTATTGTAAAATCGCAGTTGCTTTCGCCGGACCGATACCAGGGACTTCTAATAACTGTTCTTCCGTCGCCGCATTCAAGTCAAGCAGTCCTTTCGGGACATCGGCCGCCGTTTTTTCCGGTGACTTGGACTTGGACGACCGTCCCTTCTTTTTAGTCGGAACAATCAACTCCTGACCGTCAATCAAACGTGCAGCTAGATTCAATTGATGGGTGTCTGCTTCCGCTGTCACATCTGCTCGCTTGACGGCATCTTGAACCCGGTCCCCGAGACGGAAGGAATACGGTCCGGGACGTTTTACGGCTCCTTTGATGTCGACCATGATTTTTTTTTGGAGAAGCTGCTCTTCTGATTGATCTTCCGCCTGTGCATCCTGTTCATGTTTGACGATCGCTGGTTTTTCAACAAGCGCTTCGTTCGAACAAGAAGGCAGTGGAACGAATAATACGATAAGTAGTAACACGACTACTGCTCCAGTAGCAAATTGTTGTAAGCGTGGAATCGTCATCAGTATCCCTCCTGTCTTTCGACTGTATCAATTTTTCCGCGACCATCGTTTTTCGTTAACTTCTTTTTCTCCTCCGTCTCTTGAACACTAATCGCCGTCCGTCCTTCCTTATGGGCGATTATTTGCGGCTATTCGCGATTAACGCAAAAAAAACCATCAACCTGGACTTGGTTGATGGTCTTGGCAACTCTTATAGTTTTTCAGCGACGAAAAAAATGCGCTCAGCTGTCTCGGTCGGAGCATCGGACGTAAAGTCGCCCGTCACCGCACGCACACGGAAACCCGCCTCGCGTAACCAGGTGATATACTGCTCAGGTCGATACGTCCGTTGGTGATGCGTTTCGTCGACACGGTCATATCGTCCATCTTCCCCTTCAATGAAAAACGTCAGTTCATGGACGACGGACAACGGAGACTCACCGGGATCGGCAAACCAAATATACGAACTTTGTTCGGCATGGGTCGCATATGTTTTCCCGTTGAAAAGGGTCTCCATCTTATGTGGCGAATGGACATCAAATAACAATAATCCACCGTCCTGTAGCAAACGTGCCATACTCTCAAACGTCTGTTTGACATCTGCTTCTGTTTGCAGATAATTCAACGAGTCGCACAAAATCGTAATCGCATCGACCGGTGCCGGCAGTTCGAGTTCCCGCATGTCCTGTACCCAAAAGTCAATATGTCGTCCTGTTTCCATCGCCTTTTCTTGAGCGATTTCAAGCATTTCCTCTGACAAATCGACGCCTGTGACATCGTAATGATCGGCGAGTAACAACGTCGCTGTTCCCGTACCACAACCAATATCAGCAACTGTTTTCCCTGGCTCCACATGTTTGAGGACCCACGCCACCCACTCGGGGTACGGAACATCTTGCATCAGTTCGTCATAGACATACGCAAACTGTTCGTACGCCATTAGTCGATCTCGACTTCTACTTTAGGAGCATCTGCCCATAATTTCTCGAGGTTGTAATAGTCACGGTCATCGCGGTGGAACACATGGACGACGACGTTTTCAAGGTCAGCGAGGACCCAACGTGCCGCATCCATTCCTTCGAGTCGTTTGATCGGCAATTCGTTTTTGTGAGCAACTTCTTTTACTTCACGTGCAATCGCTTGAACTTGTTTTTCGGAGTTCCCTTCACAGATGACGAAGTAATCCGCAATCGGTGAAATTTTCGACATGTCGAGTACGACGATGTCCTCGGCACGTTTATCATCAATAGCATTTACGATTAATTTTAATTCTTGTTCGACTGTCATAGGACGGTCCCCTTTCGTTTTTCCGCGACGAACGCATTGTACGTCTCAATCGTCAACGGAAAAATCACTGTTTGTTTTTTACATAAAAATTCAATCGTCTGCACAAGTGTCGCAATGACCGCTTGCGTCAAATCTTTTTGTGCAATCTGCCGGAGTTGTTCGACACCCGGATAATTCCGGTTCGGTTCAATGGCATCCGCAACGAAAATCACTTGATCGAGTAACGGCATATTAGGCGCACCCGTCGTATGATTCGCAATCGCCTGATAGATGGATGCATCCTCGATCCCAAGCTCACGCTTGACGAGTTCTGCCCCAATCGGTGCATGCAGTAATTCATCGTCATACATCAATAAATCATCCAAACCTAACTCGACTGCTATCGTACGCATATAGGATACATTCCGATACTTGGCGTAGTCATGTAGCATTGCGGCTAATGCGGCTTGCTCTTTTGAAACTCCATTCTGTTGCGCCAGTTGAATCGCCGTCTCGACGACCCCTAACGTATGAATGTACCGTTTTTCCGGTAAGGTCTGTTCAATGATTTGTTTGGCTTCTTCAAGTCGCATAGAGTTTCCACTCCTCGATTAATTGTCGGACCGGTTCCGGTACAAGATAACGAATGCTGCGTCCTCTTGCGACCCGTTGCCGGATATCGGTCGAAGATACTTCAAGCAACGGCATATCGACGGCTGTGACCCGGGCACCCTCCGGTATCAAATACTGATTTCCTGGACGGGCAACAGCCCCAAAGCGAATTTCTTCATACAATTCTTCCGCCCGGTACCAAGTATCCAGATTGACTAACGAATCGGCGCCTAACAAAAAAAAGAAATCCTGTTCCGGATACCGACTCTTTAGTTCACGAATCGTATCCAACGTATACGACTTCGCTTCACGTTCAAATTCAATATCCGATACAAAAAAGGCCTCATTGGACTGAATCGCGGCTTGAACGAGCTGAAGTCGTTTCGTTGCACTCGTGATTGTCGATTGTTTATGCGGCGGAAGTTTTGCCGGCAAAAACCAGACCTCATCGAGTCCAAGTTGTTCCTTCGCTTGTTCTGCGATCAACAGGTGTCCGATATGCGGCGGGTCAAATGTCCCGCCCATCAGACCAATCTTCATCGTGGTAATTGAAGTGTCTTATTCTCTTTCGACTCTTTATAGAGAACAATGACCTTACCGATGACTTGTACCAAATCTGCATTTGTTCCGTCAACGAGTTCCGACGCGACATCTTTTGGTGCTTCCGCACAGTTTTGCAAGACTTGTACTTTCAATAATTCACGTTTTTCGAGTGCGTCCATCAAATCAGCACACATCGCTTCACCGACTCCATTTTTTCCAACTTGGAAAATCGGGCTTAAATCGTGGGCAGTTGCCCGTAAATACCGTTTTTGTTTACCTGTTAACATCTTATGATTCCTCCAATTGCTTTCTAATCACCTGTTCGCCAAGTGCGAGATCAGGTTTTTGACCAGTGAAACGTTCAAACGCTTCAGCTGCTTGTAGTACGAACATCAAGACACCATCTAATGTAGCAAGTCCGCTTGCGGTTGCTTCACGCAAGAGACGGGTCGGAGTCGGTCGATAAATAATATCACAAATCAAGGCCGTCGTCTCTGTCAACTCGATCGGCATCACTTCAAGATGAGGCGCCATTCCGACCGATGTCGTATTGATGACGACATCGTACGGTGTTAAATCCACGACCGTCGACCACGGGATACTGTTACATCCGAATTCAGTCGCGACCTGTTGCGCCGTCGCATCCGTTCGATTCATGACGGTCACACGCCCGGATAATGCCGGAATGATTCCACGGGCTGCTCCACCGGCACCAATCACCAATAGATTCGTTGTCGTCGTTCCCTGTGTTGCTAAGGCACGCGCAAATCCGATGCCATCTGTATTGGCCCCAACCAGTTCATCCCCATCCCAATAGACCGTATTGACCGCTCCTGCACGCGCAGCAGCAGGCTCTAAGCGATCGAGAAAGGGAATGATCGCCGTTTTATATGGAATCGTGACATTGATTCCATCCAACTGCCGATTTCGTAGTCGCATGACAAGTGACTCTAATGCGTCTGCTTCGACATCCACCATGGTATAACAGCCGAAAAGCCCAGCCGCCTTCAGCCATGTTTCATGCAACATGGGCGAAAGTGAATGGGCAATCGGATGACCGATGACAGCAAAATGCATCAGACGAGCGCCTCACGTAGAGAGACGGCAACACCTTTTGGTGCGTAAGCAGCAACTCGTCCGCCTTTTCCATGAACAGCAACCCAGCCAAGTCCACTGAAGACGATATCCGTCTTCATGTTGTCGCGGAGACTGAACTCGTGTCGAACGAGCGGAGGAAGCATCTCAAGCGTTTTTTCATTCGGAGGGGACAACAGTTCTCCGTTATGATTCGCATACAGATCGTCCGCTTTATCGAGCTTCGTCCGATGGACCTTCAAGTCGTTCGACATGTAGATGACGAATGACCGTTTGTTTCCTTCCATGTAGTCGAGACGAGCCAGACCACCGAAGAACAACGTTTGTTGCGGATGGATTTGGAACACTTGCGGCTTGATTTCTTTTTTAGGCGTAATCAATTTCAAGTCTCTTCCATCCACATAATGCGCCATCTGATGATGGTTGATGATTCCTGGCGTGTCGTAGAGGTTACAGTTATCATCGAGTGGGATGTCAATCAGATCCAGCGTCGTTCCCGGGAAGTGACTGACCGTGATGACCGCCTCTTCTTCTTCCCCGAATCGTTTGATGACTTGATTGATTAAAGTCGATTTACCGACGTTCGTACAGCCGACGACATAGACGTCGCGTCCTTTACGGTAATAATCGATTTTTTCTGCCAGTTCGTCCACACCGTGTCCTTTTTTCGCACTGATCAGATGGACATCCACTGGGCGTAATCCAAGTTCTTTCGATGTTTGGCGCATCCAGTTCATCAGACGATTCGGATTAAGTGACTTCGGTAAGAGATCGGCTTTGTTTCCGACCAATAATACATCATTTTTTCCGACAAAACGATGTAAGCCTGGTAACCAACTTCCGTTGAAATCAAAAATATCAACGATTTTGACGACAAGTGCATCTTTTTGACCGATTCCATCTAAAATTTTGACAAAATCATCGTCCGTTAATGCGACGTCTTGAATTTGGTTGTAGTGCTTGAGTTTAAAACAACGTTGGCAGATGACCATTTCACGGTCAAGTGCAGATTTAGGCGCATAACCAGGTGCTTTCGGATCCTCTGTTTGGATCGCGACACCACAGCCTGCGCAATTGATTTCTTCCATGTGTGTGTTGAGCCGCATCGGGAACTTTCCCTTCTCTATTCAACGTAGCGCCCTGCTCGCCACTCCAAGAGCGTAACTTCCGACCTTTTGCCGTACATGCTGCGACTGCTGCCTATCCTTTCATCTACCGGTATGACAGGGTCATTGTTGCTTATCTTGACGAATCGCTTCAATTGGATGTTTTAACACTGCTGGATCCTCTTTGACACGTTGCGTCAATTTATAGATCCCTTTACGTTTCATCCGTCGAAAAATCACGCGTTCCATCAGGCGATTAAATTTTGTGACGACACCGTCTGTCTTGACGACGGGTTGAACATGGATCACTTCGATACCTACTGAATTTGCGCCTAACACATCCGTAAACAGTTGATCCCCAAGGAAGACAACTTCCTTCGCGTGATAACCGAATTCCGTCAGCGCCCGTTTGAAACCGATCGGTAATGGTTTACGTGCCGGTGCAATATAATGTAGGCCAAGTGGATCCGCAAACTTCTTGACTCGATCGCCGTTGTTATTCGAGACGATGATGACGTCAAATCCATATTGGTTATTCACCATATCGAGCCATGACACCAATTCGTCTGGAGCATCGGCAATATTCCAAGCGACAAGTGTATTATCGAGATCCGTTAAAATTGCTTTGACACCGTTTCGTTTTAACATTTCTAAGTCAATATCATAAATCGACGCTACAAAATGTTTTGGATAAAGTCGTTTAAACACGAATAAAACCTCCAGATGATGGTCTAGCTCTATAGTTAAGTTTAAGAAACAGTTATGTTCTTATCGTTCGATTATAGCACAATCAATTTGATAGAGCGACGACCAAACGAAAAGGGGTTAACCCAAAGGTAATCCCCTTTCCCTGCACGAGTCGCGTGAACCAAGTGATTTTTTCCTAGACAAGAACAGTGTGGCAGATTTTAATCCACCACACTGTTCTCTGTAAAAATGACTTTTGAGTCCGCCGCCTGTATCATCGACTGTTAATAATAACGAATCCACAAATACAGTTGCGATAAAATCAGTGTCACGAGTGTGATCGGCGCTCCATACAATAAGAACCGTCCATACGTGAATTTCTCACCTTGTCGCGTGGCCAACCCTGCCACGATGACATTGGCAGATGCACCGATCAGTGTCCCGTTCCCACCCAAGCAGGCCCCAAGCGATAGCGACCACCATAACACCTCGACTTGTTGACTGTCCGGCGATAGACCGATTCCAGTTGCGACATCGTTGATGAGTGGAATCATCGTCGCGACAAACGGGATATTATCAATCGTCGCACTTGCGATCCCAGATAACCACAGGACGGCAGTCGCGGTCGTATTGATATCTCCACCTGTTAACGTGATTGTTTTTTCGGCCAAGAAGCGAATGATTCCAGCTTCTTGAATCCCTCCGACTAAAATGAACAGACCGGCAAAGAAAAAGATCGTCGTCCATTCGATCCGAGCGAACACTTCTTCTAACTGATGATTGTTTTCAATCGTCAGTAACATCAACACGGTCGCTCCAAGCATCGCAATCGCGGGGGCTTCGAGATGAATCCCGATACGACCAAGGACTGGGTGCAGGACGAACAACGCGATCGTGCTCAACAAAACGATACTGCTGCGTAAAACCAGTTTACGACTGATGATATAGCTGTTTTCATCAATTTCCATCAATTTTTGTTGATTTTCCGGTTCGACATGCAACTGTTTCCGGAAAATCAGATATAAAATACCGATCGTCACGACCGTAAGTACAACGATCAATGGGGCTAGATTCCATAAAAAGGCGTTGAACGTCAGATGAGGATTCGCTGCCCCAATCATGATATTCGGAGGATCTCCAATCAGCGTCGCCGTTCCGCCGATGTTCGCGAACAAAACTTCTGCTAGAAGGAACGGAAAGGGCTTGATTTTCAAGACTTTTGTAATCGAAAACGTAATCGGAACAATTAAGAGGACGGTCGTGACATTATCTAAAAATGCCGACCCAAACGCCGTCAATACCGACAACATAATTAAAATTTTAATGGGGTCTCCTTTTGTCCGTTTCGCTGCTCGGATCGCAATGTATTCAAATAACCCTGATTGATTGGCGATCGTAACAAGAATCATCATCCCAATTAGTAAGACGATCGTCCCCCATTCGACGTATTCGAATAAAGCGGATTCGAGCTCCACGATTCCGAACATCACCATTGCTAGTGCACCAAGCAGCGCGACGATCGCTCGACTCACCTTTTCACTGATGATAAAGGCATACGTCACTAAAAAAATAAATAAGGCTCCATATACTTGAAGCGATGAGTTCGTCATTTCTGTAAACATCAAAATCTGCATGACAGATTCCTCCTAAGCATGACGAGACGCTCCCTTGTAGAGAGAGCGTCTCGTGTTCATGAATTCCAGTGACCGATTTGTTGCCCCATGAGGACGGAGCCCGTGATGTCGCCCGCTAGCGTGACAGCATCTTTCGGACAGATCAAGACGACCGTCGAACCAAACGAAAAATAACCAAACTCATCGCCACGTTTGACTTCACGACGTGGGTTCGTCTGAACGATCGTGTTGACGTTCAATGCTCCGACCATGACGTGTTCGAGTGCGTGTTTTCCTTGGGTAATTCGGGTCACACGTCGGTAGTTTCGTGTCAACGGACGTTTCCCATACTCGAGTCCCAGCTCATTGACAGGCGCTGAATCGCGTCCTAGCGTATAGCTTGTCCGAACCATGCCATCGATCGGTACATGGACCCGGTGATAGTTTTGTGGACTGAGATAAAAGATCATGACGCGTCCGCCAACATAATTCTGAGCTTCGTGGTGCGAACCGAGTAACTCTGACACCGAATAGGTTTGACCCTTTACCACAAACCGACTGTCTTCCGTCAAATCATCGACGACGGATAACATACCGTCACACGGACTGACGAAGGCGTTCGGAGACGCGTCAATCGGACGGACATCTTCTTTTAAGTGTCGGACAAACAAGTCGTGTAAGGTTTTATATGAATCAAGCGGTTGGTCTGCTTCTTGCATCTGCAGGTCATACATCTTTACGAACGGTTGGATCAATGGTCGACTCGCTGGACTCATTGCAAATCGCCGTAATTGTTTCGCAACTACTGGATGTCCGTTCAACTCAAACAGTTGAGTAAAAAACCATTTTTTAATCATTTAAATCACCTGACGATTCTTCTTCTGAATTTTTAACGTCTTTACCGGCAAAAAATTCTTTATACGCTTCTTCTGTCTGCTCACCTGACACACGGCTGACTTCTTTTCCATCCTTAAAATGAACGACGGTCGGTGTCCCTTCGATGGCAAACGTATCCCAAGCCGACTGCTCAACTGCAAGATCGATTTGTTCGAACGGAATATCCTGCTTCTCGCCGAGCGGAACTAAGTACGGTTTTACTTTTTCACAATGGACGCATCCCGTTTGATAAAAGTATGTGTAGAACTCATCTCCGGATTGCAGTTTATCGGACACTTGACTTGCAGTTAAGTTTCCGTTTTTAGAAGCCGAATCTTCTCGGTCCATGAACAGTAACAGGCCCGCTCCGAGTAAGACGATTAGCGCAATGACACCAGCTGTAATCCAATTGGCTTTTGATTGCGGTTTTTTTGTTGGTTTGACACGGTTAGACTTCTTTGACACATCGATCCCTCCGTCATCTTGGCAAAAGCCATTTTTTCTGAATCATTATAGCACGCCCATTCGCAAGAATCGTATCGATTTGCAAAGCGTCATCAATCAGTAACAGATCAGCGCGTTCTCCTATTTTGATTTCTCCACCAGAAATCCCATATGCCCGTGCGACGTTCAACGTGACCGTCTGGATTGCATCCTCCAGTCGAACACCGTGCCGGACGGCATCACGGACTGCTTCAAGAATCGAGTTTGGTTTTCCTGTCTCTAAACGCAACAGTTTTCCGTTCTCATCAAACGCAGGCAGACTGGCTCCGGCATCACTCGACATCGTAATCTGATCGAGCGGAATACCCGCATCGAGCGTACGTTTTAATGCAAGTCCTGCCGGTAATTCCCCTTCTTGAATGAAGGCCTCCGTCGTACACGTCGTGAAATCGATTCGCCCACCTTGTTTGGCCCACCTTAAACTGGCTTCGAAAATCCGTTCGCTTCGATTGATGTGCGTCGGCAAAAATTGTGTGATGGGAATGTCTGTTGTTTCGACCACTTTTTCCAGTAAACGAAGTGCTTGTTTGCCGTCACCGATATGGACATTCATCGTTCCGTTGACTCCTTTTAGAAGACCGGCAATCCGGGCTTGTGAAGCGAGACGCGCTAACTCTTCGACAGTCGGTTGCGTCGAACGATGGTCATTGATCGCAATCTCACCGATGCCGATGACTTCGTTGATTAAAAGAATGTCTTCGGCAATTGAATTCGTAATTGATACAGGGGGCACGGCATAACTACCGGACAATAAAAAAGGACGGATGCCCTGACTTGTATACCCACGAACGTGTGCAAGTAAGTCCATCCCTGTCCGGGTCCAGCCGTCCGTCCCAAGCAGACCAACGACGGTCGTGACGCCACCGGCTAAGAAGTCTGTTGCCACAAGAGGAGCGGTCCGCGTCGCAAATCCCCCTTCTCCACCTCCACCAATCGGATGGACATGTCCGTCAATCAAACCGGGAATAAGCTGTTTCCCTGTCCCATCGATGGTCTCTGTAATCAACCGTTCATCGATGGCATAGGATCCGATTGCCAGAACCTTACCTGCCCCAATCCATACATCGGTGGATTCACCTGCTACACTTACATTTTTAAGAATTATCATCGCTTGCCTCCTAAACCATAAAAAGCGAGCCTATCGTCCGAATGACGATATCTCGCTTTTAACTTATTCTGCCTTTGTCCCTTGACCAAGACCAAGATCTTCATTGACTGCATCAAGTGCGAAGACGACAAGTGAAGTCACGACTGACATAGCTGTCGCAAATCCGAAGTTGTACGTGACTGCATCGACCGCTGATACGATGAACACGGCTGTGTTCACGAGTAAGAACGACCAGAAGAATGTAACGAGAAAACGCATTCTTCCCCCTCCATTTCTTAGCTTACTTTTTAATGTCCTACGTTTTGTAGTATATCATTTTTTAGTACGACAGACAGCTTTTCTCTGTTTTTTTTAAACGCTTTCTTGATTCTGGAAAGCAGGCAATTCCAGATGTTTTTTAGAGGGATATGCTACAGTAAACATAATGAATCAAGAGTGGAGTGGGTTATTTTATGCAACGTCATCTTATCGCCGTCGATCTAGACGGTACTTTACTACGTGACGACAAGACAATCAGTCAAACGAACTTAAAGGCTTTACGGACCGCTCGGGAAAACGGTCATGAAGTCGTCATCGCAACCGGACGTCCTTTTCGACATGCCAAACGCTATTACGACGAACTCGGTCTGACGACACCGATCGTCAATTTCAATGGTGGGCTTGTTCATCATCCACACGATCAACACTTTGAAGTCAGTCACCATCCGATTCCACTGAAGACGGTTCAGCATATTTTAGAATCGGTATCCGAGACGAAAACGCAGAATATCGTCTGTGAAGTGACCGATCATGTTTATTTCCAACGTGATCCGGTCGGTATTTATGAATTTTATACGGACCATGCTTTATCCGTGACGACAGGTGACCTCCGAAAGGTCTTACAACACGAACCGACATCGTTACTGATTCATGCGAAAGGTGAACACGTCCAAGACATCCGTTCTGAGTTGTCGAGCATCCATGCCGAAACGGTCTTGAACAGGCAGTGGATTAAACCTGAATATATGGTCGAAGTGATGCGCAAAGGAACGAGTAAAGCAATTGGTCTCCAACAGATTTCAAGATATCTCGGCATTGATCAAAAACAGATCGTCGCCTTTGGTGACGAAGAAAATGATTTGGAAATGCTCGATTACGTGGGTCATGGTGTCGCGATGGGCAATGCGATTGGTCCGCTCAAGCTAATCGCCAACGGGACAACAAAAACCAATCAAGAAGACGGGATTACCTACTATCTGAAGCATGTGCTCGGACTGATTTAAGCCATCCTAAACAACATAAGCCGTCTTCTCTGTCTATACGACAAGGAAGACGGCTTATTCGTGTCCTTCAAGGACCGTTGATTCATACGCTATACCCTTACCCTTTTCGGAAATAGCCAACGACTGAATCTGTTGCGACGACATTGATGAAAACCGTCTCGTCCGCGTCACGACAAATCCGTTCGACATCCCGTAATTCATGTCGTTCGATGACCATCATCAGCGTCGACTTCTCCGCTCTTGAATAGGTCCCGATCGATGGCATCTGTGTGATTCCACGAATGATATGTTGATGGAGTGCCGTCGTGATGTCATCGGCATGATTGGTAATGATGAAAATCGTCAGGCGTTGGTTACTCGTATGGATCTCATCGACGACTTTTGATGTCACATAGATGAAGACAATCGTATAGAGCGCTGTCGACCAACCAAACAACGCACCTGCGAGTATCGCGATCAAGAAATTGAGGACAAACAGATACAGCCCGACGCTTCGATCGGAAAAACGAGCAAAAATCAAAGCAACGATATCAAATCCACCCGTCGAGGCCCCGAATTTAATCGTGATTCCTGTTCCAATCGCAAGCAACACACCGCCAAATACAGCATTTAGTGTCTGATCACCCGGAATGACAGCATACTGTGGAATCAGTCCAATAAAAATCGTCGTCGCCAAAACTGAAATCAAGGTAACGATGGTAAAACTACGTCCTAACATGATCCATGCTAAAACAATCAACGGCAGATTCAGGACTAAGAACCAGACGTTTTCACCAAAAGCGAATGCCGTCCCCTGTAAGGTCTGCGTTAAAATCTGGGCGAGTCCTGTAAATCCTGTTGAATAAACTCCGCTTGGAATCAGGAACCAGTTCATTGCTAAAGCAATGACGAACCCGCCAATCGAGGCGACAATTACCTTTAAGATACTTTCCTTTACAACCGCTGTCACACCTTGTTCTCCTCTCATTCGTAAACTATCTTGGAACACTTTAGCACATAACAAATGAGTCCGGATAGTCAAGAAGACGAAAGAATTGTATTTCTTTTTTTGGTACCGCTCTCATTTTCGGAAGTTGAACACAACTTAACGTTTAGGAAAAACTAAAAAAATTCCGACATGCTGACCATGTCGGAATTTTTGTCATACTGTCATCGATGCTAGAATCGTAACCGTACCTTCTGCCGGAACTTCTACGCTGTCACCATGTAGCTGCAACGTAAATGCCTCGCCGATATTCTGCTCGATAGATACTTCGTTTTGTTTGACGTGCACGAGGATGTGATGACCGCGCCATTGCATCCGGAACGAATAACTTGTCCAGCCTTTTGGCAACATCGGCTTAAAGGACAAGGCACCGTCTTGAACACGAAGTCCCGCGAATCCGTGGACGATTGACATCCAAGATCCGACCATCGACGTAATGTGTAGACCGTCTTCTGTATCGTTGTTGTAGTTATCAAGATCGAGACGCGCCGAACGTTGATATAATTCCATTGCTTTTTCTTCATACCCGACTTCTGCCGCGATGATTGAATAGATACACGGCGAGAGCGACGATTCGTGGACCGTCCGCGGCTCGTAAAAATCAAAGTTTTTCTTTTTCTCTTCAATAGAGAAACGATCCGTCAGGAAGTATAACCCTTGTAAGACGTCCGCTTGTTTGATGAAGACGGAACGTAAGACACGGTCCCACGACCAGTTTTGGTTTAATGGTAAGTGTTTCGGATCAAGATCTGCGACCATGATTTGTTCCTTATCCATGAAACCATCCTGTTGCATGAAGACGTCCGGCACAGAGTCATCTTTTGGATAATACATCTTTTGATCGATATCTGCCCAGTGCGCCAATTCTTCATCCGTCAACGCGAGCTGATGCATCAATTCTTCCAACCGTGTCGGTTCTTCTTGTTCTAAATGACGGTGAACCGTTTGGGCATACTCAAGACACCAGGCTGCCATCAGGTTCGTGTACCAGTTGTTGTTGACATTGTTTTCGTATTCGTTTGGTCCTGTTACACCCAAGATCATATAGACGTCTTTATGTGGCACATAGTTGACACGACTCGCCCAGTAACGCGCAATCTCAACGAGCACTTCAAATCCATATTGTCCAAGGTATGACGTATCACCTGTATAGTTCGTATAGTTGTAGATAGCGTGAGCAATCGCCCCGTTGCGGTGAATCTCTTCGTGCGTGATTTCCCACTCGTTGTGACATTCTTCTCCGTTCATCGTCACCATCGGATACAAGGCACCTTTCATTCCAACATTCTTATCCGCGTTTTCTTTTGCTTGCGGCAATTGGTTATGACGGTATTTGAGTAAGTTCCAAGCGACATCCGGCTTCGACGTCGCGAGGTAGAAGTTGAGACAGTAGGCTTCTGTATCCCAGTATGTCGCACCGCCATACTTTTCTCCCGTAAACCCTTTTGGTCCAATGTTTAGACGGGAGTCTTCTCCTGTGTACGTCTGGAACATATGGAAGATATTGAATCGAATACCTTGTTGGGCTTCGATATCGCCTTCGATTTTTACGTCTGCCTCTTCCCAATGTTTTAACCAGGCTGCTTCATGGTCAGCCAGAACATGATCAAATCCAGCTTCGAACGCATCATTGACCCGTTTCATCGCCTGAGCAAGCAAGTCCTCGATTTCATAATCACGATTCGTCACGAGTGCAACCAACTTTTCAGCTGTAACGGATTCTCCCGCGGGTACCTGCTTCGTGAAGCGATTCGAAACGTACTGCAATGTGCCTTCAAGCACTTCACATCTTGCTCCTTCGACATCTGTAATCATTGCTGCCGTCACATGCCAATCCAGTTTTTTCGTTTTAGACGTGACATAGGCAAACCGTTCCTCTGCTCCATGTTCGACGGGGAGCCAGAACTTTTCATCGTAGTTCGAATCTTCATTTTCGACATCCGCATCAAGGTAGGATTCGATGACGATTTCTGCGTCAAAGTTAACAGGAGTGACGGTATACCGGAGTCCGGCAAGCTCTTTATCGACGATCGAGAAAAAACGTTTTGCTTCGATTTTCGTTTCTTCGGTTCCATTTTTGATCAACATCGTCCGCGTGAGGACACCATGTTGCATATCGAGTTCGCGTTTAAAATCAACGACATCCCATTCGTTCAAGTCAACGTTTTTTCCGTTGATCGAAACACGGATACCCATGATGTTGACGGCATTCAATACTTTTGCAAAGTATTCTGGATAGCCATTTTTCCACCAGCCGACACGCGTCTTGTCCGGATAATAGACACCGGCGACATACATGCCTTGATGGGTATCGCCCGAATAATCTTCCTCGAAGTTCCCTCGCATTCCCATATGTCCGTTCCCAATCGATGTCATCGATTCAGCTAGACGGTTATCTTCCGGATGGAATCCTTGTTCTGTAATCTTCCATTCGTTAATATCAAATAATCGTTTCATTTTAAGTCGCTCCTTCATTCTTAATCACATGGACGCACAAGCCTTTTTGTAAGCGTTTTAATATTCTCTACCTTCTTTATTTTACACATAATAACCACTAATGCAATCGTTTGCACGAAAATAAAATTCTTTTTCTGCGTCTCTTTCTATTTTGGACAAGACGGCCCTCTTCACGGCATTTCCCTCAAAAAAAACACCACCGGTCCGTGATGGACTGATGGTGTTTAAGACTTACTTGGCGGTTCCACCACATGATTGGCGAACGACCAGATAATGAGGCACGATGACCCGTTTTCCGTAAGGTGTCGCTTCTTCATTAATCTGTTCGATCAGACAATTCGTCGCTTCAAATCCAAGACCAAAGATGTTGATTTCGACTGATGTCAACGGGGGACTAGAGAACTCCGCGATGAATAAGTTATTAAAACTGACGACTGCCATCTGATCGGGGACACTGATTTCCATCTCATTGAGCGTACTCATGACACCAAGTGCCATCATGTCGTCACTGACAACGACAGCAGTCGGCGGATGTTCAAGCGACATCAAACGTTTGACGGCATCGGCCCCGCCTGTCGTCATGAACGGCGCACTGACGATATACGAGTCATGAATCGGGATGCCTTCTTCCATCAGTGCCGTTTTGTATCCACCAACACGTTCCTGTGTGACCGCTAAGTCCTGTGATCCACCGACAAAGGCGATACATTCGTGACCGAGTTGATGTAAATATTTTGTGACTTCACGCCCTGCGAGGTAGTTATCCGTATCCACATACGTCACATGGGAAGAATCACTAAACGGTTTACCGACGACGACGAACGGAAATTTAGAGTCCTGTAAAAACTGGACGACTTTATCATCCGTCCGTGAATACAAGACGACGACCCCATCGACTCGACGACCCTGAACCATCGAGACGACACCTTCGTATACTTCTTCTTCCGAGACACCTGTCGTCATGTATAGCGAGTATCCGTTTTGATGTGCTTTCGTACTGATACCCCGAATCACTTCTGAGAAAAATGGATTTTGAAGTGTTTTCGTCGCCGCACTTGGCATGACAAGACCGATTGCCTGGGTTGTCCGATTCGCGAGACTCCGGGCATGAACGTTTGGATAGTATCCCAACTCCTCCATCGCCTGACGGACACGTTCCTTCGTTTTTTGGCTGATCCGCGGGCTGTTTGCAATCACACGCGATACAGTAGAGGGCGCGACATTTGCTTCTCTTGCGACATCCTTGATTGTTACTTGCATCCCTTTCACCTCATCATTTCCCTACAAATGTATTTTAGAGTGTTTCCTTCGTCCGATTGATCCGTCTTCGATGCACGAACAAAATGATTAAGGCAAGAATCGGTGCGATTGACCCAATTGCAACAAGCGAGACCCAATTCACTTGCGAACGCTCGATCACATATCCATTGGCACTGTTCGCATCAAGCGTCACTTCATACGCATCACCATCTTGGCGAACGACATCCGAGAACAGTAACCCCCGTAATCGTTGATCGTCACCCACTTCTGATGCCTTTACACGTAATGTCGTTTTCTTTTCCCCTAAGTTAATCGCATACAGGACTGTCTGATTTTTTGTTTTTCGTTCAAACACAGCCATATGATCGGTTTTCGCGACCATTCGCTGTTTACCTGTTTCAAAGGCAGAATAGTCATCACGCATCTTGTTTAACGTCTGTACATATTCTTGCATCTTATCGTTTTTGTCGAACTCCATCATCATCCGATTTCCTGGATCGTCTCCACCAGGCATCGCCACTTCTGTCCCCTGATAGACAATCGGCATTCCTGGTGCTGCATACAAGGCAAACAACGCGAGACGCAGTTGACGTTCCTCATCTTCGGCTCCACCAATCTTCGCTTCTGTGATAAAGCGTTTTAAGTCATGATTATCAATGAAGTTCGCTAAAGACATCGCTTTCGGGTTAAACGTAGTATCTCGATTATAAACCGAATCCAACTCTTCCGCCGAACCATTTTTTCGAGTGAATTGATCTTTGATGCCGTAATAAAACGGGAAGTTCGTGACGGAATCAAATCCTAATTTTGAATACGTCGCAATCTTTCGTGGATCCCCGTCAAATACTTCTCCGAGCAAGAACAAATCCGGATGATCTTGTTTGACGGCCGGAATGAACTTTTCCCAAAAACCGGGTGGAACATGCCGGACGGTATCAAGACGATAGCCATCAATTCCCGTCTCATCGACCCAATACTTGGCGACATCAATCAAATAGTTGACGACCTCTTGATTTTCCGTATTGAAGTCTGGCAAGTCAAATAACCAATTGTTTTCGACTTCTGCTTGGTTGTTCCAGTTTATGATGGTTTGTTCTTTATGGAACCAATCTGGTTTTTCCTCAACAAGTGGATGGTTAGGTCCTAAATGATTGACGACCAGATCAAGCACTACTTTAAGATCACGCTTATGCGCTTCCTGGACCAATGTCTTGAACTCTTCTTTTGTCCCGAAATGTGGATCGATTTCATAATAATCATCCGTCCAGTATCCGTGGTATCCGTTCGGTCGGTTCTTAAAGATTGGTGTCAACCAAATCGATGTGAACCCCTGTTCCTTGATGTAGTCCAAACGTTTTGTGACCCCTGCTAAGTCGCCACCTTGAAAGGCTTTTGGATCATCGGAATTTGCTTCTAGATCGTTACTCGGGTCACCGTTCTCAAACCGGTCGACCATGATGAAATACATCCGTTCTTTTTCCCATCCTGCTGCTTCGCTCGTCTGCGGAAATATTCCGATAGACAAGAGAAGCGGCAAGAGGAGAAGCATCACGCCTCGTCTCATGCCGCTGATTCCCCCTTGATTGATTACCCTTTCGTTCCACCTGCTGTCAGTCCAGATACGAAGAAGCGCTGGAAAGCGAAGAACAGGAGAACGATTGGTACTGCTGATAACACGGCACCTGCCGCAAACAATGTGAAGTTATTATCAAATTGCTCTGAAACCATGTTGTAGAGTCCAACGGCTAACGTCTGTTTCTCCGGTGAACGGAGAACGAGTGATGCCAAGATGAAATCGTTGAATGGTGCCATGAAGTTAAACAAGGCGATAACCGCGACCATTGGTTTAGCGAGTGGAAGAATGATCTGCCAGAAGATCCGAAGATGTCCTGCCCCGTCCATCCGTGCCGCTTCATCTAGTTCCTTTGGTATTGTATCAAAATATCCTTTTGCAAGATACGTATTCATCGGAATCGCGCCACCTGCGTAGAGGAGAATCAATGCCAAATGTGTATCAAACAACTGCAACATGTTCAACAAGACGTAGATCGCGATGATGGCAACGAATTGTGGCACCATTTGCAGCACGAGGAACAAGATCAGTGAATTTTTCCGGCCGACGAACCGGTACCGTGAAAAAATGTATCCCGTCAACGTAATCAATGCCACCGAGACAACCATCGTAATCACAGCGATTTTGATAGTGTTTAAGTACCACATGCCGTAATCCGTTTGTGTCGCATCAAATAAGTCAAAGTAATGGATCAATGTCGGATTGCTTGGGAAGATATCAGAAGTGATGCTTTTCCCCGGGTTCAGTGATGTCCCGACAACCCATAGCAGTGGATACACGATAATTATCGAGGCGATCGTCAAAATGAGGTATGACAACGCCATATTGATTCGGTTTTGTTTTCTCATTAGATCATATCCTCATCTTTGAATGATTTTGAACGTTTAAACTGAATGACGGCAATCGTCATGATAAAGAACGACAACACGAGCGTAATCGCTGCGGCAAATCCATATTGCGGATTCGAACCAAGCGACAGTTTGTAAATCCAGGAGATCAAGATATCCGTTCCGCCAGCCGATTGACCCGGAACAGCCGGTCCCCCGTTGTTAAAGAGATAGATGATGTTGAAGTTGTTGAAGTTAAATGTATATTGCGTGATTAAGATCGGTGCTGTTGCAAACAAGATCATCGGTAACGTAATCAAACGGAATTTTTCGCCTGAAGTCGCTCCGTCAATCGTCGCTGCTTCATACAAATCCTCTGGAATCGACTGTAAGATACCCGTCGTCAACGTCATGATGTACGGGAATCCGAGCCACCACTGAATACCGATCAAAGCGAGTCGTGTATAGGTCGGATCCGTCATCCACTCGACACCACCGTCTAATCCGATTGCCGGAAGTAATGTCGTATTGAAGACACCAAACGTTTCATTAAACATCGAACGGAAGATCAAAATCGTGATGAACGCTGGTACTGCCCACGATAAAATCAAAATCGAACGGAAGAATCGTTTTCCCTTTAAGCCTTTTTGATTCAATAAGACAGCAAGACCGATTCCGATCGCGATGACACCGGTTGTCGAAGCGACTGTCCAAATCAAGGTCCATCCTAATACACTGATGAACGTGTCTCGGAAGATATCCACTGTAAAGATGTTCAAGAAGTTTTGAATTCCAATCCAGTCGACGAGTTTTGCGGGTGGTGAGTTATTGAACTTGTAGTTCGTAAAGGCAATCAAAAATGTAAAGATCAATGGTAAGACGACCGTAAAGACTAGGAGAACCAACGATGGAATCAGCATGGCATACGGGAATCCATTATCACGGAAGTTCCGGAGCTGCATTTTCAAAGAAGGTACTTCTAATTCCATATCACGGAGCTTACCGATCCGATACGCATCGATAAAGTTCCAGACGTAAATGGCGATACCAAACACAAGCAGAATCAATGCAATGATTCCCTCGACCATCAAGAAGATCGAGTGATCCCCCCTTACGCCTGGTACCTCACCGAGTGTAATCAATCCCCAAATCGCACCGCGATCTCCAGGACCGTTCCCAGCTCCTTTAAAAAACAGTTCGAAGTTAACTAAAAAATACGATAGAACGACGATAAAAAAAGTCGCGCCTTTTAAAAATTGTTTGTTGTACAGTTGCCCCAATCCAGGAACGATCGATATCACCGCCGCAATCGTCCGGTGATTCGTTTTAGGTTCTGGTGTCTTTGTTGGTTTTGGTGTCGCAATGGCCGCCATCGTCTGTTCTCCTTTCCAAAGGTCATGTCTGACCTCAGGCTTCTCTTCCAACCATAAAGATAAGGGGGAATCGAAGATCCCCCTCTCTTTAATTCTGTCTCATCGATTCAGTTGATTACTGATTGTTTGCTTCGATTTGTTGCTTGATTTGTTTGACAGCATCATCAGCTGATTTTTGGGCATCTTGTTTGTCAGTTGCAACGAGTTGAAGTGCTGCTGCCATCGGCTCCCAAACTTGACCCATCTCAGCGATGTTCGGCATTGGAACACCATCTTTAGATTGTGCGAAGACAGCTGCTGCGACTTCGTTGTCTTTGATCGTTGCATCTTCTTGAAGTGCTGTTACTGGTGGAATCTCGTTGTATTTCTCAAACATCGCTTTGGCATTCTCTTCGCCAGTGAGTGATGCGAGGAACTTCTCAGCCCACTCTGCGTTTTCTGAGTATGCTGAAACGGCATATGTTTTTACCCCAACGAATGTTTTGATTGCTTCGCCGTTAGGAAGCTTCGGAAGAGCTGCTGCCCCTAAGTTGATACCTTTTTCTTTGTAGCTTGCGACTGCCCATGGTCCGTTCATGACTGCGACTGCTTTTTTGTCGCCGAACAATTGGTCCATTGCTTGACCACCGCCACCGCCGATCAAACCTTTCGGGAAGAGACCTTCTTTGTACCATTTGCCGATGTAGTCCATTCCTTCGACTGCGCCTTCATTATTGAGGCCGATGTCTGCAGGATCAAGTTTTCCACCGTTATCTTTAAAGACGTATCCACCGTATCCACCAATCGGACCGTGTGCGAAGTAGAAGTTATCCCAAAGTGCGAGGAAACCGTATTTGCCGTCTTTTTTCTGATCTGTTGAAATCTTGTACAAGTCATCCATTGAAGCAGGTGCTTCTTTTAACTCATCTTTGTTGAAAAGAAGAATTGGTGTTTCGACTGCTTTTGGATAACCGTATACTTTTCCGTCAAACGTTACTGCTGATTTCGCTGTATCGATAAATGGCTCAAGTGCTTTTTCGCCGTCTTTGAGTTCAGCGATCAACCCTTGGTCAACAACTGTTCCGATTTGGTCATGTGGAAGGAGAATGATGTCAGGACCTTTTCCAGCAGGACCGTCAAGAGCGACTTTCTTTTGTTGATCCGTCATTTTTACTTCTTTGACTTCAACTTTGACGCCTTCTTTTTCTTCAAACGCTTTAGCAGCTGCTTTTGTTGTTTCAGCTTTTTCTGTATCTTCCCAGATGACGATTTTAGCTGGTTTTTTTCCGCCTTCTGAACTTGTGTCCGAAGAACCTGAATCCGTGCCACCACCACATGCTGCAAGAGCACCGACTGCCATGACAGATACCGAAAGACCTGCTACTAATTTTTTGATTTCCATGTTTGAAAATTCCTCCCCAAGTTAACGTACGAATGATAAGTTCTGATGCACAACGTTTGCATAAAGGCACAACCATTTTCTCGTGATAACAACCGAGGGGTTGTAAGCGTTTTATGAAAACGTTTGCATCACCTTTACATTTTTATTATACAATCTAAAATCCTTTTGACAAGTCCTTTTTATTAAATATTTTCCTACATTTCAAAAAGATTATTTAAAATTTTTTTCGAAAACGGTTTGTCTGTATTAGTAAAATCGATTTAAAAAGAAAACGTTTACATTTAGACCTTTTGCACAAACAGGTGCAATCGATTGCATTGTATACGCGTCTTCTGTTTAATCCGTCATCTTTTTCTTGAATTCCAATTGACTTTAAGAAAGCGCTTCACTATTCTTAGGTCGAGGACTATTACATTATAATGCAAGCGATTGCACTTAGGGAGTGACCACAATGCTGAAAGAAGCCGTTTTCCACCGCGCCATGTCTCCATTCGTCTACAAATATGATGAAAAAACCATTCACATTCGATTACAAACTAAAAAAAATGATGTCAATCACGTCGAGTTGATCTGGGGTGACCCGTACGATTGGCATACTGAAAATCCAGATGATGCTGACTGGAATTTTGATCCGTCTAAGGCTAACTACTGGAATACGTTCGAGACTCCGATGACACGCAGTGGTTCTGATGAACTGTTTGATTACTGGTTCATCGATGTCATTCCTCCATTTCGCCGTCTCCGCTATGGTTTTCGCCTACACGACGGACAGTCAAGCCATGTTTTCACAGAACGTGGCTGGTTTGATGAAAAACCTTTAGATGATACTGGCTACTACTTCTGTGTCCCTTATTTGAATAAAGTGGACGTCTTTCATGCACCTGACTGGGTCAAAGATACGGTCTGGTACCAAATTTTCCCTGATCGTTTTGCGAACGGTGACCCGGCCAATGATCCTGCCGGCACACTGCCTTGGAACAGTACTGAACCGACGACGACCAATCTATTCGGTGGCGATTTTCAAGGTGTGATTGATAAGATTGATTATCTCGTAGAGTTAGGCGTTACAGGAATCTATTTCTGCCCAATTTTTGAGGCCAAATCAAACCATAAATACGATACGATTGATTATCTCGAGATTGACCCTCAATTCGGAACAAAAGAAAAGTTCAAGGAAATGGTGGATCTGCTCCATGAAAAAGGAATCAGAATCATGCTTGATGCCGTCTTTAATCATGCTGGTTTCCACCACAAGGCGTTTGCTGACATTCGAGAACATGGTAGCAATTCATCTTACCGAGATTGGTTCCACCTGCGTAACTTCCCGCTGGTGACAGAACCTATGCCCAACTATGATACTTTTGCGTTTGTCCCGGAAATGCCAAAATTCAATACGGAAAACCCGGAAGTAAAAGCCTACTTGCTTCATGTCGCTCGTTATTGGGTCGAAGAATTTGGGATCGACGGTTGGCGATTAGATGTCGCGAACGAAGTCGATCATGCCTTTTGGCGCGATTTCCGAAACGTCGTCAAAGAAGCGAATCCCGATACGTATATTCTTGGAGAGATTTGGCACGACTCCCAAGAATGGTTGCTCGGCGATCAATTCGATGCCGTCATGAACTATCCATTTACGAACGCTGCCTTAAACTTCTTTGCTCTCGATAAGACGACCGCTTCTGCCTATGCCAATGATATGTCGCATGTCCTGTTCTCGAATACGATGAATGTCAACGAAGTGACGTTTAATTTGATTGGCTCACATGATACGCCACGGGCTTTGACACGAGCCGGCAATGATAAAAATAAAATGCGGTTACTCTTATTATCGATGTTGACGTTCTCTGGAAGCCCGGTCATCTACTATGGTGACGAAATCGGACTGGGTGGCGATCAAGATCCAGGTTGCCGAAAGTGTATGCCTTGGGATACTGCAGAACAGGATTTAAATCTGTTGATGTATACAAAACATTTGCTTCATTTGAGAAGCCACCATAAGACACTGGCCAATCACGGACATATTTCCTTTGTCCACGCTGACGATGAAACCAATACCATCGTCATGCGTCGAATGAGTCAAGATGGGACCTATTATGTCTACTTCAACAACTCAAACCACCAAGCAACGATTCCAGCTCCTCAGGCTGGACAAGGCATGGATCTCTTTTCGAACACGCCGCTTCCTTCATTGGATGTGACACTTGCTCCGTATACCGGAACAATTATTCAAGTCATTTGATCTGAAGACAGTCTTTTCGCTTTTTTGCGAAAAGACTGTCTTTTTTCATTTGTATGATAAGCTCATTTATTTTTTCAATTTAGGGTAAATAAAAATAAGAAAGGGGTGATTCTTCTCTCATGGAATTAATTTTTTACACTGGACTCATCTTGATTGGTCTGTTTGCCGTCAGTTATCTGAGCGAACGGTTTCATCTTCCAAGCATCTTAGCCTTCATCTTAATCGGGATTGTACTTGGTCTTTATTTCGATCTTCCTGAAGAACTAAAACTTGGTGGAGAAGCGGGTATCATTGTTCTGTTTTTTTTGCTCGGTTTAAAGTTTTCTGTCGCCGATTTGATTATTCAGTTCCGAAACATTTGGAAAGCGGGACTGATTGATCTTTTGTTATCTTTTGGTGGTACTTTCCTTTTAACGTTAGCTTTTGGTTTTTCTGTACCGGAAGCATTTTTAATCGGTTGTGTCCTGTATGCGACAAGTTCTTCGATTTCAGCCCGCTTACTCGATCGTGAACCTGATAAACATAAAGATGTGAATCGCTTCGTACTCTCTTTGCTCATCTTTGAAGACTTGGCGGCCCCACTTTTGTTAACAACAGCTCCATTTGTCCTCGGAACACAAGAATTCACCTTCATGAAGGTCGGAACGATTTTCCTTGGTTTTGTATTCTTGTTCAGTGCTTTGATTTTTTTAACCGTCTTCATTCGTCAAAAATCCAAAGTCGTTGACTCTCTCTATCGTCATCCAGACGCCGGAATCGGCATCATCGGCTTAATTTTGACCTTTTCAGGAATTGGGATCATGTTTGGTTTGTCCGAAGTCCTCGGTGCATTCATCGTCGGGATTTTATTGACGGAAATCAAAGAGACGCGCTATTTAAAACGGCTTGTAACACCATTTCAAGATTTGCTTTTACCATTATTCTTTATTTCATTCGGAATGTCGTTTGAGATGACGGAAGGACTTCCATTAGACTGGTTTTTCTTTGCCCTTGTCGTCTGGGGACTTTTGTCGAAGTTCCTTGTTGGTTTCCTAGGAGGACGATCGTTTGGACTCTCTAACTACCATGCGATTGAATCCGGGTTTTGTTTAGGACCGCGTGGAGAATTTTCGATTTTATTCATTACGCTTGCTAGTGGAGCTTTTGTGACCTTGACTGGTCTGTACATTTTTGTATCCGCCTTTCTTGGGATCATGTTGTTCCGTATTTCTAGTAGATTGACCGATCGAACACATGCGACCGCTAAGAAAATCAAACAAAAGATGCAATAAGCGCTGAAAACGAGACCTTCCGATTAAATAGTCGGAAGGTCTCGTTTTTGATAGAATTATTATATAAGAACCGTTTCGTCAACGCCCGACGAAAACCGGCGCTTTTTTCTCAAGAAAAGCTTGAACTGCTTGTTGGTGGTCTTCCGTTTTACCCGCACGCGATTGATAGATGATTTCCTGAGCCAACATGTCTTCTAACGTCGATTCTGAACTCGCCGCCTGCAATTGTTTAATGTAGCCGATGACTTTTGTTGGGCGATTGGAAAGAAATTCTGAAAAAGCAGTTACCTCATCTTCAAACTGTTCCGCTTCGACGACTTTTGTCACTAAATGATAATCATACGCTTGCTGCGCTGTAATCGTCTCACCTAATAAGGCCAGTTCCAATGCTTTGGCACTTCCAATCAATCGTGGTAAGAAATAAGGTGCTCCCGCATCAGGTACCAACCCAATGTTGATGAATCCTAAAGATAGTTTCGCATCCTCCCGTACAAGCCGAAAATCACACGCTAACGTCAAGGAAAGACCTGCTCCTGCAGCGACACCATTGATAGCGGCAACGGTTGGTTTATTTGTTGTTGCCAGCGCTCGAATGACCGGATGATAATAATTCTTTAAATACTCACCATGATCCATGCCAGGTTGGACAGTTTTTAAATCTTGTCCGGCACAAAATCCTCGTCCTTTTCCCGTCATAACAATTACCCGAACACTTTCATCTTGATTCGCTTCTTCGATTGATTCTGCTAATTCTGTCAAAAGCGTCGATGTGAGCGCATTTAATCGTTCAGGACGTGACAACGTAATCGTCGCGATGTGCCCTTTTACTAGATAATCGACCTCACTTTTCACTCCATTCCCCTCCATCCTAAAAATGAATATCAATTCATTATGATATATTCGTGATGTTTTATGAAAATCCTTTTAAATCTCCTACTTTTTTATGAAAGGACTGTTTTTACTCTTTCATTATGAAAATTGAAGGCGTATAGTTTCCAAAAGATACAGAAAGACAATACGTTTTAAGGACTTAAAGGGGAATTTATTTTATGAAAACAGCTAAACAACAATCATTATTCCAAATTACTTGGCCACTATTCATTGAAATCGCGCTTCATATGAGCCTAGGAATCATCGCCACCCTGATTCTTAGTTACTATTCGGACAGTGCAGCTGCTGCCGTAGGTGTCTCCAATCAGGTACTCAATATTTTCATCATTTTATTTAACATTACGTCTGTTGGAGCTACGATTATCATCGGACAATACCTGGGAGCTAGAAGAGTCCAGGATGCTCGTCAAACTGCACGATCTGCTTTTTCCATTAATTTATATATCGGCTTAATCATTTCTGTTCTCGTTGCCTTGTTCGGCAAACAATTACTTGGTTTCTTCTCATTAGAAGGAAAAACATTAGCTTACGGCGAAACCTTCTTAGAGATTGTTGGTCTCTTCTTGTTTTTAGAAGCTATCTCCTTAACGTTAGGTGCCATCTTAAGAAGTCATGGTTTTACGAAAAATGCTATGTATGTCACGTTGTTGATGAACTTTGTCAGTGCCTTCGGTAACGTCATCGCCGTCCTCGGACTGTTTGGTATTCCCGTACTCGGTGTTGCCGGTGTCGCTTGGTCAATCGTCATCGCTCGGACAGTCGCAGTCGTCCTTCTGTTTTTCGTCGTTTACCGCAAACTATCATTACGTTTCAAACTAAAAGATTTAATTCAAATTAATCGTCGTGATATCAAAAGTATCATGAATATCGGCATTCCCTCTGCTGGCGAAGGCGTCTCGTACCAATTTTCTCAACTCATCATTACCGGGTTCATTGCGACGATTGGCGAGTCCGCCCTATCTGCACGTGTTTACGTCTCAAACATTACGATGCTTTGTTTCTTATTCACTTTAGCGATTGCACAAGGAACACAATTGCTTGTCGCCCGCCAAGTGGGGGCACAACAATTTGAAGCAGCACACAAACGTGCTGTAAAAACATTAAAAATCGCGGTGTTTGCTAGTTTTGTTTCTGCTGTAGCTCTCGCTTCATTCGGAACATCGATTATGTCTTTATTTACTTCAAGTCCTGAAATCATCGCCATCGGCATTCCATTGCTTTGGGCAAGTGTCATCCTCGAACCGGGCCGTGCCATGAATATCGTACTCATGGGAACTTTGAAATCAGCCGGAGACGTCCGCTTCCCGGTAGCCATCGGTATCCTTTCGATGTGGGGAATCGCCGTTGTCCTCAGTTATACACTTGGACTTCAGTACGGACTTGGACTACTTGGTATTTGGATCGCCTTCTCTGCCGATGAATGGTTCCGCGGAATTTTCGCCATGAAACGTTGGAACAGCCGGAAATGGGCACAATATGCTGTCGTCAAAGGAGATCAACATGAGCAAAACGAACGTCGCAAGACTTCTGAAGCAATCTGATGTTCCATTTGATTTGCTTTCTTACACTGTCGATGAAAAGGATTTATCCGCTCAAAATGTGGCTAGGAAGATTAATTACCCGCTTTCATCTATTTTTAAAACTCTTGTTTTAGAAACAGACCAAAAACAACATGTTTTTGCCGTCATTTCTGGAGAAGAAGAGTTAGATTTGAAGGCGGTAGCACTGGCGCTTTCCACAAAAAAAGTACAAATGGTGCCTATGAACGATTTAATGAGACTGACGGGGTACATCCGAGGAGGTGTCGCCCCGATTGGTGCTAAAAAAACATTTCCCGTCCTCTTATCGGATCGGGCAGTCGGTCAATCCTATATGATCATTTCCGCTGGTAAACGTGGCTGGCAGATTAAATTAGCTCCTGACGATTTTCTAACATTCACGAATGGGATTCTCTTCACGAACCGCTGATACGTACTGGAAATTTATGATATGATGGATAGTATCGAAGATGTGGCAGGAGGAATCATTTTGTGGAAAGAACGTGTACGTAACTCGATTCCGAATCTCTTTACATTCGGAAATTTATACTGTGGATTTCTTGCCATTGTCATGGCTGCTCGAGGAGACTTTCAAAATGCGACCTTACTGATTGTCATTGCGATGATGCTCGATAGTTTGGACGGTCGAATTGCCCGGATGCTTGGCGTCGCAGGCGACTTCGGAAAGGAATTGGATTCACTTGCTGATGTCGTGACGTTTGGTGTCGCCCCCGCTATGATGGCTTATTACACTTATTTTTATGATTTTGGAGAAATCGGTTTATTGATTGCAGCTTTGTTCCCTTTATTTGGAGCGTTTCGTTTAGCACGCTTCAACCTTTCAGCAACAAACGTAGCTTCTGCCTACTTTTCCGGTGTACCGATTACCGCTGCCGGAGGCATGTTGGCCGTTGTCACGCTGTTCAGTGGACGAATGAATGATTTGATGGTTCCGCTTGTGTTCACTGCACTCGCTTTCCTCATGGTCAGTCGTGTGAAGATTCCAAGCTTTAAAGACATTCCGGTTCCACGACATACCTTCGTCATCACTTTTACGCTGCTTTACGTTACTTATGTCATGATTGCGAGAAGCAATGAGTGGTCGACGTTTTGGTTTGTCGCCGTTCCTCTCTATGTCGCGTTCCTGCTATTTTCTTTCATCAAGAAGAAAAAACAAAAAAATCATCAAATCGATTAAAAACAGACCGTATCCCGGTTTGTTTTTTTTTGATTATTGCAATCACACCTCATTTCTGGCTCGTTTCCCTTTTGTACAGGTATACTTACATCAGAATACTTGGATATGGAGGACAGACACTATGAATGTTTTTCAAAAACGTCTCTGGTTATTTTTTACGATTTGGTTTGTCATCGGTTTGATTTTAGTTGGTTTTTCGTTACTTCCTCCTTGGCTTGAATGGGCAAATGCGGTCTTTTTATTCGCCTCTGGTTTGTATGCCGCCCTTTACTTATGGGACGTCCTCCCAAAAGGTCGCTTCATCATTCCAGTCATCTTTTTTGGGTCAATCGGGATCGAGTCCATTGGTGTACACACCGGTTGGCCGTTTGGTACATATGCTTATGAAGCGGACTTTGGTGTTCAACTGCTTGGTGTACCCATCACGATCGGCGCCGCCTGGTTATCTGTCATGGGAGCTAGCCTTGCCTTCTCACGTCGGTTTCCGTTTCGTTATAACACAGTGATCTTAGTCCCGCTGTTTGCAGTCTGGTTGGATTTAGCGATCGACCCCGTTGCTGCAAACGTCAAATCGTATTGGCTTTGGCAAGACGGTGGTTTGTATTACGATATCCCGACCCAAAACTTCTTTGGTTGGTACGGGACGGCCCTGTTCTTCTCACTACTGCTTGCTCGGTTCGAACAAAAAGTCACCCTCGCGGAACTGGAACGAAACAATCAGTATCTATTCTTAATGCTCCATGCATTGTTCGGTTTGACGGCAGGTGTTGCGGGACTTTACGGCGTCACGATGATTAGTCTCCTCGCCGGTCTCACGTATTGGCTCACACGAGGAGGTATTCTTTTTGCAAAAAGCAAACAAAAACAAATTAGCTGAGTACACTTTTCATCTCTATGTCAAACAACGTTTGATTCGAAAACAATTTCATCGTATCTTATACCGGGCGGATGATTTGCCGACACCGGGACTAATGCTTGCGACTCATGGTTCGTGGTGGGATGGAATGATTTTGTTCCACCTCGATCAGACAACTCTTCATCATGACCCTTACGTCATGATCGACCAACAAGGACTCGCACGGTTTCCTTTTTTCACACGGCTCGGTGGATTTTCAATCGATCGCAGCTCATATAAAGAAATTAAACAAAGCCTTCAATATGCGAAGGATCAACTGGCCAACGGCAGTAGCGTCTGGATGTTTCCACAAGGTGAAGAACGACATCAAGAAGAACGGCCACTCAAGTTGAGCAGTGGAGCGACCCATTTAGCAAAAAGTGCTCCGTCGATTTCCTTGTTTTCATTTTATTATTCGTTTGGGCATGAGCAACAACCGGATGTTTACATTCGAACGCGAAAGATTCAATTGCCTAACGATCGTTCATCCGTCCAAATGCAATACTTAACGGATGCGATGACTTCGCTCTATGACGATGTCCGCTCTGATGCGATTGAAGGACAGACAACCGCGTATCAACTTTTAACTGAACGAAAGGATCCACTGCCCGTCAAAACAGAACAGTGGTTACAGGCCATCCGAAAATGATTATAGGTATTTTTATCTTTTCTGTTTTAGTCTGTCTTTACACGTTCCTCAATCTAGCATTTTTACCAAAGCTAACAGGACCCGTTGCACCTCCAAGTCTTGCGGTCTGCATTCCACTTCGAAACGAAGAACGAAATGTCGAAAAATTAATGACATCACTGAAACAAGCACTCCACGCTAATGTACATGTGTATTTATATGAAGACCGTTCGACCGACCGGACACGCGATTTGTTGCTCGAGCAGATCGGCGCAGATGACCGTTTCACGATGATTGACGGGATTGACTTACCGACTGGTTGGGCCGGAAAAGTCCATGCCTGCCACCAACTCGCTTTGGCGTCAAAAGAAGAGTATCTGTTGTTTTTAGATGCCGACATCACGTTGACAAAAGAGACGATCCCTAAACTGTATGCGACGATGAAACAAGAACGAGCTGTCTTTTTATCCGGTTTTCCTTCGTTTCCTGTTCCGACTTTTTTAGGGAAATGTCTGATTCCAATGCAACATGTGTTAATTGCGCAACATCTTCCCATCCCCTTCCGGAAAGTCAAACATCCTGCGTTTGCCGCTGCAAACGGGATGGTCGTCTTAGTGGAACGTCAAGCCTATGAACAAGTTGGTGGTCATCAATCCATTCAAATGGCGCTCGTCGATGATTTAGAACTGTGTCGGACCTTCAAACGAAACGGATTCACGACGACCCTCGTTCATGTTGCTCCATACGTCAGCTGTGATATGTATGCGACCAATCCTGATGTCTGGCAAGGTTTTCTGAAAAATGTCTTTCGGGGGATGAATGATTCGTACTTGATCGGCAGCTATTTTCTTCTATTTTATCTCGCACAGGCCACCATCTTACCACTGGCCATCTTGTTCCCATCGTTCTTCACGATTGGCGCATTATTCTTCCTCTTGTTAGCCCGTTACCGGATTGACCGAAATGCTCAAATTTCTCATGCCTGGTTTTGGCATCCGGTGGCGACGGTCCTTTATGTAGTACTGCTCGCAACGGCAATGATTCGAAGACTCAAGAAAAGGGAAATCAGTTGGAAAGGTCGGACATATTCTTAAGGAGGCGTTACGTATGAAACATATTGCAGTCATTGGTGCGGGGTTAGGTGGCTTAAGTGCCGCGATTTCCCTCGCTTCAAAAGGATTTAAGGTCACTGTCATCGAACGCAACGAACATATTGGTGGAAAGATGATGCCCATTACCGCGGACGGTCATCGTTTTGACTTTGGTCCAAACACCATCACGATGCCTGAAATTTTTCAATCTGTCATCTTAGAGTCGGGTGCAGACCCTGATGATTATTTTACATTTGAAAAATTGGCACGTCATACCGTCAACCATTTTCCAGATGGTCGGACCTTGACGTTTGCGACTGGACGCGAAGCTATGCGAACCGAAGTCGACCGCTTCACGAACGGGCAGCTCGCTAAAAACGATATCACGGGTTATCAAGAAGAAGTCGCACACCTTTTCCAGATTGCTAAACAACAATTTTTCGTTAATATCGATTCTTATTTCAATTTTTCTTTGTTACGCGATATGACGAAAGTACACCCGTTAAAGACCTTACATGGGCTACACAAAAAATATTTTAAGGATCCCCAGCTGATCCAAGCACTTGATCGCTATGCGACTTATATTGGCAGTAGTCCGTTTCAGGCACCGGCAACATTTGGTTTGATTGCTCATCTTGAACTCAATGACGGTGTCTACTTCACGCACGGAGGAAACACTGCGATTGCCGAAGGATTTGCCCGTCGTGCACGCGAACTTGGTGTCGTCTTCCGATTAGGAGAAGAAGTGACACAAATCGAAGTCACGAACCAGCTGGCAACAGAAATCGAACTAAATCATATCGATTATCTGTCCGTTGATTTCATCGTCTTAAACGGGGATCTCCTGACGCAATATCCTCGCTTGATTTCAGAAACGATCCGACCGGACTTTAAAAATCCAACCCCCTCCCAGATGGAACCATCGATTTCTGCGTATGTCCGCTGTATCGGACTTTCACGTCGCATCGAGGGATTGGCACATCATAATGTCTTTTTCTCTTCCGATTATGAAGCGGAGTTCAAGGCACTGTTTGATCAACACCGTTACGCGGAGGAACCAACGATTTATATTTCCAACTCTTCGGTCACTGCACCGGAAATGGGGATTGCCGGTGATAATTTGTTTGTGCTCGTCAATGCCCCTGCTACCCATAAAGGACCCATCATCGATTTTGACACGTATGACAAGATCATTGATCAGCGTCTGCAGCACTTCGGCATCGATATTACGTCTGATGTTCTGTTTGAGCAACGGATCACACCACAAGACATCGAACAGAAATTTTCAGCATATCACGGCTCACTGTACGGTCTTTCATCGAACGGAACGCGTGGTGCTTTCATGCGTCCGAGCAACCGTTCAAAGAATGTTCACAATTTGTTTTTTGCCGGTGGATCGACGCATCCCGGTGGTGGCAGTCCAATGGTGACGCTTTCAGGAAAACTGGCAAGCGAACGAATCGTGTCCGCCGTCGCTTCCACCCTGTGAACGTTATGTGAATTGCATATCAATTACTTGTACGGACAACTTAGATTTGATACGATTACTTCGAGTTCAAGAGGTAGTGATTGACCCCACATCCTCAATCAAGCGCATGGTGACTTCCCCGAGTCAAAAGCGTTTAGGAACTTAACATATCTGTTGTGTCTTGATAGCTTGTTCAAGACCCACTTGTTCAGAAGATACACCACCGTAAACTACTCGGCATGACTTACGACGTTCCCCCTTAGATCGTCTCATCCTGACTAGTTTACAGGCAGCTCAATCACCAACAGATTCATCCCCGTGGATCGCTGACCTGCCTTGTTGGAAGTATGTATCCGATCATGTACACACAGATCAGGTTTAGACTCCCCGGTCTAAACTCAATAAAAAAAGACCTTGGTCCCCGCCAAGGTCTTTTTTTTATGGAGTTTTTAAGCAGTGACATCAAATCGTTGCGAGCAATTTCATTTTTTGCCAACGACTGACGTAGGCACGTTTCGTAAAAACATCATATTGATTATCGCGCGCCGCATCTAGAATACCACGATAAAGTAAAGCCGCTACTTTTAATGCCCGACGACTTTCTTTCGGATACTGTTCAAAAGACGGAGTCGCTGCATCATACAGTTGTTCGGCTCGGAACGCCAATGCTTCCCAAAGACCAGCAAAGTCTCCGGATGGGGTTCCTGCTAGTAAGGAGTTTGTCGTGACACTATATTCGTCCATCCAATTTTCAGGAAGATAGACGCGACCTCGTTTCGCATCCTCACCGACATCACGCAAAATATTCGTGAGTTGCATCGCAATGCCCAACTGGATTGCTGAATCTCGTAACTCAGGTTGTCCTGGTGCAAGGATCGGGAGTAACATCAAACCGACCGTACTCGCGACGTAATAACTATATTTTTCTGTTTCTTCCAAAGAATGATAGCGGTTTTTCTCAATATCCCACCGCATACCTTCTGCTAATTCCAAAAATGGTGTTTCATCCATCTCATATCTAGTAAATACATCAGAAAGCGCAATCCAGAGTGGTTTGTCAATGTGTTGACCCGATCGGAACTGACGAAATTCCTCCAAGAATTCGGCTAAGCTTTCTTTTGGCGTCGCTGACTCGTCCACCGTATCGTCAAGAAACCGACAAAACGTATAAATCGCATAGACGGCCATCCGATCTTGTTTCGGTAATAGGGAAAAGGCTTTATAAAAGGTTTTTGACCCATTTTGAATCGTCTGTTCACATACTACGTATGCGTTCGTCACTGTATCCATTTTTCCACCTCATCTCTTGTTCCATTCGATTGACAAGTAATGTCGCTCCCATCATGACGATCGGAACGCCTCCACACGGATGGACAGATGCGCCTACTGCATACAACCGTTCAATATCAGCATACGGTTTTGCTTGGGTTTTTAGAGCAGCTGATTGGCGAATCGTCGGAGCGATTCCAAAACTGCCCCCTTCATACAATCCAAAATCTTGTGCATCTTGAGGTGTGCGGATCTTCATTTCTGCAATTTGACTTTGGAAACCAGGAAGATGCTGTTCGATTTTTGCTAAAACTTGATCGATGAATCCATGTGCTTCATATTTTTCCTGATCATATCCACGTGGCGAAGGAACTAACGCATACACAACGCTGTCATCCGCTTCAGTTAACGAATCATCTACCTTACTTGGATTAAACAGATAGACAGCCGGATGTTCTGGCAACTCATCTTTCTGAAAAATCGATGTCATCAAGGGTTTTAAGTCACTTGGCATCAAAAAACGATGCACTGGCAAATCGACTTTTCCGTGTATCTTAAAGTACAACAATAATGTACCACCAGACGGGACATATTTTTTAGGTTGTTTCCCTTCGACCAGATATTCCATCAGCGGAAATTCGCCATTTAATACGACGCTATCATAATGATATTCTTGCCCCTCGACAATAAGCCCCTTTGCCTGTCCTTCTCTAATCATTACACGTTCGACGGATTGATTAAACTTGAACTGGACACCTCGTTCAATTAATGCCTCATACATTCGTTCCGCCAAGGAAAAATAACCACCTTTGACGTACCAGACACCCTCTTCTTGCTCCCGGTAAGGAATCAAACCATAAATCGATGGGGTCGTGTACGGATTCCCACCGATATAAAAAGTTGGAAAACTGTAGGCCATTCTGAGATATTTACTTTTAAAGAAACGTTTTAAATGATCATGTGCCGTCTCCATCGCATGCATCTTCACCAGTGGTGCTAGCATACTAGGGTGCAACAATTCACGTTTACGGAAATAACTCCGTTCTAAAAATTTCGATACGCTAACGTCATAATCCTTTGATTTTTGATTCATAAATTCTTGAAAACCACGGCCTTCTCCGAATTGACGTTCAATCGCAATCGCCTGATCGACGACATCTGCCTGTTTCGTGACCACTGTCCCATCATCAAAGTGTAGATCATATAGCGGATCAATCCGTTTTAGTTCCACACCTTCCAGACCTGCTTCCTTCAGTTGTTCCTGAAGTTTTCCAGGCATCAAGACGATTGTCGGACCTTGATCAATTCGTCCACCCGACTCAAAATCGACTGATGCAAGTCGTCCACCCGCACGTGTTTCCTTTTCAAAAATAGTAATCTCGATTTCAGGGTATCGTTTCGTTAACAATAACGCCGCATGTAACGTTCCGACACCGGCTCCTACAAATCCGATTTTCATTTTCCAACACCTACTTCGCTTGTCAATAAGTCTGCTGTAATCCGGGCCGACTCAAAGATGGTCGGAAGTCCGCTTCCAGGGTGTGTTCCGCCGCCGACTAAATACACATGATCCAATTCTTCAAAGCGGTTATGTGGTCTAAAATACATCATTTGTGTCAGTTGATGTCCCAGGTTAAACGTAGCACCTTGATGGACTCCCATTGCTTCCCAGTCATCCGGTGTAAACATTTCTTCGACCTCGATTGCCGCTTCGACCCCTTTGTACGGAGAACGGTCTTCTAGCGCATCAAGGACGCGGCGACGTAATTTCGGTCCTTCAATCGCCCAATCAAGTTCTGAATAGTTGTTTGGAACCGGAACTAACACGTAAAGGGCCGATTTTCCTTCCGGAGCCAATGTCGAATCGATCACAGAAGGGTTTTGGACATAAAATGAAAAATCTTCCGATAATTCTAATGTCTGTGTCATCTCACGAACATTCTTTTCGTAATCATCAGCAAAATAAATCGTATGGTGCGGGGCATCAAATGTTTGATTGACACCTAAGTACAACATGAACGTCGAACACGAGAATTTTTTTCGATCAATTTTCGGACGTGACCATTTTTTCAGGACACCTTCCGGAACAAGATGGTTCATCGCATGTGCAAAGTCTGCACCGACGACGACGTCATCGTATAAAACATGTTCGCCCGACTCAAGTATTACGCCCGTCGCTGTTTTTCCGTCTAAAATCAGCTGGCTGATTCCTGTATCGAGATGGACCGTTCCACCTAATTCTTCGATTGCCCGTTTCATCGCTTCCGGAATCTGATTCATTCCTCCAATCGGATGATGGACACCGTAAGCATGCTCCATGTAAGATAAAATCGAAAAACCGCCTGGGCATTCCCATGCTGACATCCCTAAATATTTGGCTTGAAACGTAAAGGCATATTTTAATTCTTCACTCGTAAAATAGTCAGAGAGAACATCATATAGGGAACGTCCTAACGAGAGACGTGGCAGTGCCGTGATGACACGTGGCGACAGATAATCCGTTAGTTTATCGTGTTTCGTCTGTAAAATCGGCATCATTTTGGCAAGCTTCAATGCCTGTTCTGCCATGAAACGATCATAGCCTTCCCCATTTCCAGGAAAGTGATGTTCAATCGTCTGTTTCATCCGGTCACGGTCCGTCGTCATCGTGAAATGATCGTTGCCCCCGTTAAAGTATAGCGTATACATAGGATCAAGGGCCTTCAGTTCTAAATAATCACTCAGTTTTAGACCGATACTCGTAAAAAGATTTTCTAGAATATGCGGCATATTCAAAAATGTGGGTCCGCGATCAAATTGATAGTCACCTACTTGTACACGAGATGTCCGTCCACCAACAATCGGTTGTTTTTCGTACACGGTCACGTCTACTCCTCTGCCCGCAAGCAACATCGCACACGCGAGTCCTCCGGGTCCTGCTCCAATAACGGCTACACGCTGCTTCACACGAATCTCTCCTTTTTCTCTCTACTTGTTTTAACTATTATACTAATCACATACTACTCCCCACAAATTTGAACTGTCCTAAAACTGTAAAAACGCCAAGCTTCCTTTAGGAAGTGGCGTTTGCAGTCACGATATACCAAGCTCCTTCTTTCAAAAATGGTGAAATCGATACATTTTCGAAACCGGCAGCATGTAGTTGTTCCGTCAATTCTTGTTTGCCTGGTAACGGATAAAGATTGTCATGTAGCGTCATGAACGCGTTAAACGCAGCAGAGAAAGGAGCCCCATACTCGCTGTCCCGCAGTGGCGTGACGAGGATGACCGTTCCCGCATCTTTGACGAAACGCCGAACGCCTTCTAGAAGACGAAGTCGTTCTTCTTTTGGGAAGTAATACAGAATGTTATTCATCATCACACCATCATATGTTTCTTTCACTTCAAAACTTTTGATATCCCCGACCACAAAATCAATTTCACCTGTCGTATCTCGCCGTTTTGCTTCCGCAATGACAGATTCCTCGATATCGATTCCTGCTAGTCGCAACTCTGGTAATGCTTCATGTATTTTACGTAAGTACCCTCCATAGGCACAACCGATGTCAAGCAAGGACGTCACATTTTGACTACGGATAATGTGTCGCACAGCAGGAAAGGCAACGGTCTCCACTAAAGCAGACGTTTCAGCAACGATATCCCCGTGTTCTTCACCATTAAATGTCTTTTGTTGACCGTCTTCTAAAAACTGTGGATAGGAAAATAGTGCAGGCAGATGCAATTCCATTAACTCGGATAACATAAAACCGATACTTCGATCATCTGATTTCGATAACTCCGGTAAGACATGGCGTGTCGCCGTGTAACGAAGATCTTTCTTTTTTAAGTGTCCGACGGCTAGACCGACTTCAAACCAACGCGACAAGGCTTCTGTCGTCAGCGGTTGTTTTAATCGGATTTGTGCTTCCGCTTGCGTTGCACCTGACCCTAGGACGTCAAACAAACCATACTTGTATCCAATATACCCGTGCCATAACGGTAAGACTGGCTCTGCCCGTTTCATCCATTTTCTTGCCCGGAAAACTTTTGTCCATTCTTTCAACTGTGCCACAAGCGTTCCCCTCTCGACTGCGTAATATATCCCTTTTCCCAAATAACAACAAATTGTAACCAAAAAAAATACACGTTTCGTCGCAAATGGACAAAACGTGTATTTCAGTCAATCGAACGATCCGTACCTCTTCATTCAACAGCCCAGTATCGTTTAAAAGAATTGCATACCGTATGGCAACGAATACCCAAGGAAAATCGTCACAAGAACGAGGACAGCAAACCCAAGCAAGAAACCAGAATAGGCTTTGCCTTTTTTCAGACGAACGAGTGTCAACTCACCAAAGATCAAAACAAGAATTCCTGCTGTAATCTTTGCATGGTACAAGCCATCTGGATTAGCAGACATTCCCATGATCTTGATGTACAGGTAAAGACCTGTTGCGAACGTCAACAGCAATAACAAACGAAACGCCATGTGTACGCCCTTAGCAGCACTCTTACCATTCTTATACATCGAAAACGCAACAAAAAATGTGACCAACAATAAAACCCATAATAAGACGTGTGTGTATACAAATGCAGTAATCGGCATTTTTGTTCCCCCTTTTATCATTCCTTATTTATCGTAGCTGATTTTCAGCATGAGACCTAGTGTTATTTTCCTGACATATCAATCATTTCCGAAACGGCGGAATGAGAAGTGACCATTTGTGGTAATTTTACGGTAAAGAGACTACCTTTCCGTTCGACCGAATCCACTAATATTTCCCCATCATGTCCTTCGACGATTTCTTTACAAATGGCAAGTCCGAGACCGGTTCCTCCGATTTTTCGACTATCCGAATTATCGACCCGATAAAATTTTTCGAACAACTTCGCTAGAGCCGTTTTCGGAATACCGATTCCTTCATCGCGTACGGTGAATTGGACATGGTGCTGATCGGCTGTTAACACGACTTCGATCGTCCCACCAGACGGTGAATATTTGACGGCATTGTTCAGTAAATTATTCATCAGTTGTTTCATCTTCTCTTCATCCGCTTCAATCCATGGACCCGTCTCATTGAATGAACGGAACGTAATCGTATGCTTCGTCGTTGAGGCCGCATAGAATTGGGTCGTTTCCTCCAATAAAGGACGTAAATCAAGCGGTCTCTTTTGATAGGACTGGGTTCCTGATTCCATCCGTTGTACATCTAGAAAGTCATTGACAAGATTCGCCAATCGTTCCGTTTCCGAATGAATCGTCTTTAAATACCGGTCTTGTTTTGATAAATCGATATCCCGGTTCAACATCAATTCGGTAAAACCATAAATCGACGATAACGGTGTCCGCAATTCATGGGACACTGTCGAGACCAACTCGGATTTGAGTCGATCCATCTCCGTTTCCTTCGTCACGTCACGTAATACAAGCATCGTCCCTTTTCGCATTCCATCAATTTCAATCGGTTCTACATAAAAATGAATGAATACGACTTGCTGGCGAATCGAAAACTGAAGGCTATTTTTCGGAACTTCTCCTTGTAAGACCCCTTCCACATAACGCGAGAAGGTTTCAGGTTCATCGACGACAGCACGGATCGTATCCAGACATCCTTGGAGGGTTTCCGTCTTCGTCGTTCCGTGTTGGAGTTCTGGAAACAAATCGTACAAGGGACGGTTCACGAACACTTCCTGTTTGCCCGGTTCGATATAGATGACTGCTTCTCGAATCGAATCGAGGATTCGCTCCGTTTTGGTTTTTTCCCGATTCATTTCATCAAATAACCGCATCCGTAACAAAGAAAGCGACAATTGACGTGAAAATGACATGACGTCACGCATCTGTTCGTTCGTAAACTGATCACGGTAACGGACAAGATAGATGAAGGCAATGATTTCTTCCGACGCCGGATCAAGAATCGGCACAGCCGTCTCATACATGTAGTATGGATATGGTAACGGATGGTCACTCGCAACTTGTTTCGACGAATGAACCGCTTTTTTTAGTGATTCTGCTCGTTTTAATAAAGAAAAATCGCCACCTAATAACTGTTCGGATAATTCTTCCGTCATGCCATGTGTCACGATTGAATAGGCGGCGCCTTCATCGACGAATACAAGCGCTCCAATTTCAGAATCAGTGATTGTGACCAATTTCTCGATGATTTCTGGATAAGCCGTCAATGCTTCTCGCGCTGCCAGTGTTTCCGTCAAATCATTTCGATATTGGAGATGTTGTTCATTTCGCATCGTCAGTTCCAACGCTTCCTCAAGTTCTTGCTGCTGGGCCTGCAATTCTTCTTGTTGTGCCTGTAACTCTTCTTGTTGCGCCTGTAATTCTTCATTTTTTGCTAACAAATGCTGTTTGTTATCTGAAATTGAACTCGCCATCTGGTTAAACGATACTGCCAAAATACCAATCTCATCTGTACGATCCGGTATTTTCACGCGCGAGACATCTTCTCCACTCGCAAGACGTTCACTATTTTTAACGAGCGATAGCAGTTCCGCCGTAATGCGTCGAATAAACGGATAGATCAAGAAGATTAAGACACCGACTAGAACGACGATATTCGATAACCAGATCAATTGTGTCGTCTGAATTTCTCGTTCGAGTTGACCACTCGTCGTTTCTGACCACTCTTCCAAAAACTCTCGGTAACCACCAAGCGCCAGCTCACTTTTATTGATTTCAGACAAGACATCGATGTTTCCAGCACCGTCTAGCTTAATTCGTCCGCTTGCTAACAACTCTTTCCCAAGCGGTAGCGACGTCAACGTCGTTCCGCGTAAAAAGGATTCATCTACGGTGCCTGTTTCCTTTGCTTCGACGTAGGATTCAATCAACGGCAAAATCGATTCAAAATAATAGGCATACAGTTCACGTGAGGAACGTGCATAATCTTTGCCTTGTGTATAAATCGCATTTTCCTCGAACCAACGTGTTTGTTCATCAATCGTCGCTCGTTGATCTACCATCTTCTGATAAATTTCCCGATCACCGATGAGGGCATATCCCCGCATATTGAATTGCAAGTCTTGCCATTCTTCCCACAGCGCGCCGGCACGTGCGCTCCGGTCTCTGATATCTTCTAATTTTTGTCGTGTTTCTTGTAATTTCGTATCGGTATAATTATAAACAATCAGTGAAGAAATCATCAGTGTCGTTAACACGATATAAAAGGATGCCATCAACTGGCGTCCGATTTTCCGATTAATCCACTGGATGATCACTCAATATTCCTCCTACGACATCAATTAATTCCAACGGACTGAACGGTTTAGAAAAGAAGTAATTGGCTCCGATTTCTTCTGCCCGTTCGCGGTCGGATTGTTGACTTTTTGCTGTTAACATCATGATTTTCAAGTGTTGTTTATCCGGATGACGGCGGACCTTTTCAATGACTTCGATCCCTGTCATGCCAGGCATCATGTAATCCAGTAAAACCAAGTCATAATGCTGACTCATGATTTTCTGATAGGCTTCGTCCCCATCCGTCGCTTCATCGATTGTGTATCCTTCATCTTCCAATGTATCTAATACCAGCATACGTAACACATCTTCGTCTTCTGCTAATAATATACGTGCCATCTATAAACCCTCCTAATTAATATCACTGATCTTTTTGCATACCTTCTCATTTTACACAGTTCTTTCATATTTAGAAATGAAAATCGTCTAACGAACTAGCTCCGATCACTGGATAAGTGACAGAAACGATTCGTTAGACGTAGGTCCCTTAATGAATTTCAATCACTTCATGGAGTGCAAAAGCGTAAATCAATTTTTGGGAAATCGTGATTTTTAAAATCGATTCCAAAGCTTCTTGGTACAGATTCAACTGCGTTGCATACCGTTCTCGTAACAAGTCATGCTGATCCTGACCATCAATCGCCTCAAACACTTGATCGGATTTATAATCCAACAGGATATAAGTCTCACCGTCCTGAATCAAACAATCCACGATTCCTTGCATGACAGCCTGGTCACTCGGACCATGCCAGTCCTTCCGGAAACGCGCCGAATCAATTTTATACGTAAACGGCAGTTCCCGGTAAACATCCCCTGTCGCCAAGCGTTGTTCAAACAGCTGTCCGATCGCTGAAGACAGGAACGTCGTGAGCTCCGGAATCGCTTCTCGCATCGTACCGGCTTCTAAAGCAGAAATCCGTTCTGTTCGTTCCCAGTCAACAATCTGATCTTCGATGGTTCGACCAGCTTCATACAACTGCATCGCTAAATGCAGAACGGTCCCCCGTTCAGCCCCTGTCAATGTCGGACCTAAAAATTGGGGTGTCCGGTAATAGGTCGATTGACGGTATGTCGATTCAAATGCAGCCCGTTCTAGCTGTTCCGTCCGCTTTAACTCTGTGACGGTTTGTTTGGCGGCCGTATCAGTAGCAACTTGATACGGATATTGATAGGCAAATGCCGCTTCGATTTGTTGTTTGAACGGCTCGTTCCCGACATGATCAATTTTTTCGAGCGCTCGGACATGCTCGAGTTGATCAATCATTTTCGTCAATTCTTGATACGGTGCAATGTCATCTCGCGTCATGATTCGGAGCGACCACTGTTGTTCCTGCTCGTCTAACATGAATTTCCGAAGGACGGCTGGTGCGACCCAGTCGGCATATGTTTTGGCGTTACGTCGATCGATTTCTGGTAAAAGCAACTCATCCAGCGGTTGATCTTGCCACTTCGAAAGTTGCTCTTCCAGTCCTTTGATTGCCCCTACTAAGATCAACTTTTCTTTAGCACGTGTCATCGCGACATATAACACCCGCATCTCTTCTGCCTTCATCTCACGGTCCATCTCGCGACGAATGACTTCTTTCAGCAAGGTTCCGGACCGAAGACGTTTAATTGGATCAATCGCATCCAGGGCAATCCCATACGTTTTGTGTAATTGGATTGCTTGCATCTGATCTTGTTTATTAAATTGTTTTCCGAGCTGGCTGACGATTGTCACAGGAAACTCCAACCCTTTTGACTGGTGAATCGTCATGATTCGGACCACGTCCTCATCTTCTCCTAAAGAACGGGCTTCTGAAAAATCTTCCCCTCGTTCCACTAGACGGTGGATCAAACGTAAAAATCGGTATAACCCCCGATAACCGGATGCTTCATACTGATTGGCCCGTTCATAGAGCGCATTTAAGTTCGCTTGCCGGCTTCGTCCACCGTTCAGACAACCGACATACTCGAAGTACCCTGTCTGATCGAACAAGGAACGAATCAGGCTCGCCAATGATTTGCCGCGTGCTTCCGTACGCCATTGTTGTAATCGTGTAAGTGCTTCATCCACCCGTAACCCTAGCGGTGTCTCCTCTTGCGCCACCAACACTGCCGCTTCATAAAAAGTAGTCTCTTTCGATTTGGCACGGATACGCCCTAAATCCCGATCCGTCAATCCAAAAATCGGCGACCGTAATACACCGGCTAGCGGGATGTCTTGTAACGGGTTATCAATCGTTTTTAATAACGCCATCATGATTTGGATTTCAGTTGCTTGGAAATAACCACCTGTCGTATCGGCGTATACCGGCAGTTCATATTGTTCAAACACATCGACGAGTGCCTGAACCCGTTTTCCTCTCGAACGCACGAGGACAACGATATCCCGGTATTCGCATTTACGGAATCGCTTTTGTTTGGCATCGAATACAAGATACGGATTTTCATCGTTTACCATCTCAATGATTCGTGTTGCGATGACTTGTGCTTCGAGTTCTTCTTTATTCGTATCCGTCTGATCAACCAGCAACAATTCTGGCTCTACCTGGTTCGACTCGACATAACCCAGGTTCCCCAATCGTAAATGAGCCGCTTCGTCGTAATCAATTTCCCCAACTGCTTCATCCATCACCTGACGGAAAATATGATTGGTTCCGTCCAACACTTCTAAACGGCTCCGGAAATTTTTCGTTAAATCAATTCGTGTCCCGACATCGGTTAGTCGGAATCGTTTAAACTTATTGAGAAATAACCCCGGTTCAGCATGACGGAATTTATAAATCGACTGTTTGACGTCACCGACCATAAACAGATTACCTGTCGCCTCATCCGATTTCGAAACGAGTTTTAAAATCCGTTCTTGTACTTCGTTTGTGTCTTGATATTCATCGACCAATACCTCAACGAAACGCTCTTGCAACAAACGGGCAACATCGGTCGCTTCCCCATCTTGTTCCAAAATCGCTAACGCAAAATGCTCAAGATCCGAAAAATCAACGATTCCGCGCTGTTGTTTCGCTTCTAGATAAGCGGTCGAAAAATGACGGACCAACATAACGATCATTTGGACATGCCCCAGCTGTGAACGTAAGTCCTCTAGATAGTCGACTCCGTCCTTTTCAACGAACAACTCCCGCATTTTTTTCAAATCACTGACGAGTCGTGTCCGTTCTGCTTGAAACAGTTTCATCTCTTCATCTCCACGTACACCTTTCCAGCGTCCGAACTCGACCGCTTGGAAGGCAAGGGCAATGGTCGTCCACCGGTCAGTTTGTGGGTTGATTTGTCGCATCGGTGCTACATCCTGCATCAGCATCTCAGCCATCTCATCGTATCCCGATTGCCGTAAACGATAGGACAGTTCCAGATACCGGTTGACGACTGGCGCGACACGTTCCCATTCGAGTTCAAGCAATCGCGTCAATAACGTGGATTCATCCGGATCAATCGGTTGATCGTACTGAGCAATCAAATGATCATAAAAGGCTTCAGGATCCGGAAGTGAACGGGAAAAACGATACAGATTCGAAATCAATGTCAACATCGCTTGATCGTCTCGATCTGACGTATAGCTATCAATCAGTTCATAAAATGCGGGATCCGCCGCTGCGTAGAAGCTCTCAAACACTTCTTCTAGTACGTCATCTTGTAGCAATAACAACTCCGCTTCTTCAGCAATCCGAAAAGCAGGATCAAGACCAATCCGGTAATAGTTTTCTCGTAAGATGGACAAACAGAATGAATGAATCGTCGTAATTTGAGCCCGGTTCATCATTTGCCGTTGTTTTTTCAGATAAATGTCGTCCGGGGCTAGTTTTATCTTTGCTTCGATCGCTTCGATGACACGGGTTTTCATCTCTTTTGCGGCTGCATTCGTAAATGTTGCAACAAGCATCCGGTCTGCCGTCAATGGATCATCTTGATTGATGACACGTTGTGTCAACCGTTCCACTAATACAGCTGTTTTTCCTGAACCGGCAGCGGCAGAGACTAAAATATGTCCTCCCCTCGCATCAATCGCCTGTTGCTGTTCATCCGTCCATTGCACACTCATTCTGTCTCCTCCTTCAACCGTTCCAAGACTTCTTTTTCCGACAACGTGTCCAGTTGGCGGTAGTCATTTCCAAGTGACTCATCAAACTGACAGACGGAGCGATATTCACAAAACGTACACGGTGTCCGTTCTTGATAATCAAACGGATCAATTGCAATATCCCCCTCATACATTGATTGGCTACTCGTTTTCAATTCATCCCAGGCATGATCCATCAAGGCATTCAACTCTTCTTCCTTGACGACACCTTTCGTATGCGATTTATGAAGACCCGTTTTCGTAAATGTCACTTTGACAAGCGGTGATTTTTTTCGTTCATCGTATGCAATCTGATCCATCGCACGCAACACCTCATCGTTTTCAACGATGACACCTTGCATCTGATACGATTCGAGGAGTAATCGACTGCGCTCAGTTTCATCAGCAGACAAATCACCACGTAACATCGGATTTTTGACATGGAAATACAAGGCACCGGCTGGTTTGGCCTGTCGATCAAATAGAACTTCGGACTGTTCGACGACGGTTTTTAAATACAAAAGCATCTGAATCGCCAATCCATAATAAATTTCAGCAAAGTCCAACTCTTTGGCACTCGACTTATAGTCAACGATCCGGACGTACAGCTGATCGCCGATCGTCGCTTGGTCCACTCGGTCAATTCGACCCGTAAATTCAATTTCTGTTCCATCCGGTAATGTGAACCGAAGTGGTGGAAACATCGCATTCCCAAAACTAATCTCAAATAAATCCGGTTCGAAATCCGACCGTTCCGCTTGTTTGACAAGCATTTTTGCGGTTTGTTCGACGACATCGGTCAACTTTTTCTTGATGTATCCGAATCGGTTCGAACTCATTAAAATCGCATTTTGAATTTCTGGTGTCACTTTTTCGACGGCCTCTTTTGCGAGGGTACTACACGACTCATCATCGAGTTCACGCCAGTGTTTCCCTGACGCCTTGATGTTCATCGATAGATCATTGAGTGCCCCGTGGAACAGGTTCCCGATGTCTGGCGCTTCGAATTTATACAATTTCCGTTCCTTTAACCGTAATCCATAGCGAGCAAAATGTTTATAGGAGCACGCATTGTATGTTTCAAACCGTGAAACACTCGCTTTGATCGTGTCCCCATACAAGGTCCGAGCTAAATCGTCCGGCAAGGGTTTTGCCTGATTCTGATAAAATAACGCACTCGAGAACAGGGCCATCCGTTCTCGCCCTCGTCCGTTCTCAAGCAACAGATTGTAGACATCAAACCACGATTGTTGAATCGGATAACGACGTTGCAATCGTCTTAACTCAATTGCCGTCGCAGCTGCTGCCCGGTCTGGACTCGTCACAAACTGTAGCTGATCATCCGGTGCATGGTCGCCGGCCTCCGCAAAATAGGTTTTTACTGGACGGTCCTGCAGGAGTTGACGTTTGATTTGTTTGACGATCGAGGCCGGTTGAAGTGCCTTTCCATCCTCGTCAACAAGTGCATAGCTGATATGCAAGGACTCGCTTGGTGCCGTTACACCTTGGTACAGGTAATACAACTCGTCATCAAACACGTCAAGTGATGCTTTTCCGACCGGGATCCCTTGATCATGTAAAAAGTCATGGTCCCCTTCCGATAACAGCTTCGATTGATCTTCCACCAGTGGAATCAAGCCATCGTTTGCACCAAGTAAAAAGACTACCTTGACCTGTTGTAAACGACCTCGGACATAGTCCGTTGCAATCACTTGATCGAGTGACGGAGGAACAAGCGAGAAACGAAGACTTTCAAGTCCTGTCTCAACCATTTGAACAAATAGTTCAGTAGACAAAACCGTCTCAGGAGCTGCTGCTTCTAGTTGTTCAAAAAGGTGTAGTACCGCTTCATACACTTGATCATGTTCCCGTGCCTGACTCAATTCATTTGCCTCGAGCGCCTGCTGTTTCCAGACCATCAAACGATCCGTCAGCTGATGTTCTTCTAAAAAACGGTATAAGGCCCGCGTATATTCGCTCATCGTCTTCGAAGCCTTAAAGCGTTTTTCAAGGGGTTCAATCGCTTCAATCAAAAATTGACGCCACTCGTTCAACTCGAGTTCTTCTTTTAATTCATCATCCGTCAAACTGACTTCATCCGCCAGACGACGTTTGAGTTGCCATGGTTTTTTCCACATCGACCCTTTGATTCCTCGTTCGAGCACAAAGGTTTCTAATCGATCGAGAGCTAATCGCGCGTCCTCTGCCGGCAGCGGAATCAGTTCTGTTTTTAGCAATCGAAAAACAGACTCCTCCCGATAACCTGTCATGACGATTTCGAGGACCGCATGGACTAGTTCGACGATCGGGTGATGAACCATCGATTCCCGTTGGTCCAGAAAGTACGGAATATCATACAATTGGAAAGCCCGTTCTAAATGATCCGCATACGGTTCGAGATGACGCACGAGAAAGGCAATTTCATTAAAGCGGTATCCATTTTGCCGTACGAATTGGATAGCTTTTCTGACAGCCGCTTCCGCCTCGACCTGACGATTTACCGCAGCAACAATCGTCAATCCGTCCACTTCTTCATCGACAGCCGGATACCCCGGTGAAAGTAATGCTTGTTCAAGCATCCGTAATCCTGCGCTCTTGAATTTAACAGGCTGCTCGTAATGAATTTCTTCATGCTCAATCTGACGTTCGTTCATCTGTTCAATCAACTGCATATAACACCGTTGTGATACACCAAATTCAGACTGTTTGGCATAGGCGTCCTCGACATCGAGTGTAAAGCTGAGATGCATTTCTTGTGTCAGTTCCATCAAACGGAGTAACACGAGTTGCTCCTGTAAGGAAAATTCATAAAAACCATCGACGAATACGCATGCCTCATTTAGATTCGCTTCCGGTAACAGATCGATGAGTGTCGTAAAATAATCATCTGCATGGAGGGCTTTGTCCGCAATCCGTTCTGTGAACCGTTCATAAATCAACGCCAAGTCGTTTAGCTTAGGAGAACGTTCAGGTGAAGCACTGCTGATTTGACGCAACATGTCAGGATCCACTAAGGAACGTTTAAACGATGCGATCAATTCATCCAATCCTTTATAAAAACCGGGCATGTTTTTAGTCCGTTTGAAGATTTTTAACTCTTCTTCCGCTTCTTCCACGACTTGTCGCAATAAAAGTTGTGTCCCCGTTTCGTCTAAGAAAGGAATCGCTTGGTTTCCATGATCACGGATGATGTGAAAGGCAAATCGCCGTAAGCTCATGACTTCCATTCGGACAAGACCGGACAGACGCGGATCGGTCGCAATCCGCCGCTCCATTTCAAATGACATTTGATCAGGGACGATAAAATAAATCGGAGGTCCTAATGGCTGCTTCACGAGTCGTTCGACGACGTCCTCAATTAACTTGGTAGTCTTACCTGTACCGGCACGACCTAAGTGCATATAATTCATAGTTTCCAGCCGGCGTAGCTCCCTGACTTCCGTCTTGGGAGGAGCCGGCCTTCACCTCCTTTGTATAGTGTCGGCGAATGTTTGCGTTGCTGTTTGTGTTCGGATGCTGCGAGTACTTCCTTTATTAGTTAATGCGACATGAGTTGTCGCTTCACGTCATTTTTTCTTATATGTATGATTATCGCATAAATACGAACAAACGTCCGGTTTGAAACGAAGGTTTCCTTGATGAAACGATTAGATTCCTTAACTTTTGGTCAGTAGTTGCAAAAAGCGGGTAAAGATTGAGATAATAATGTATTTCAAAGGAATAGTTAATGGAAAGAGGGACATTCATGCTCTACGAGAAACTCGGAAAACAACCAGCAATCGAACAACTTGTTATGCGGTTTTATGAACGTGTTTATGTCGATGACCTTCTCCGTCCCTTATTCCCTGCTGATCGACAACGTGTCGAGCACGCACAAATCGTTTTTTTGACTCAGCTCACGGGTGGTCCAAAGCAGTATGAGTTGTACGATGAACGGATGAACCTGGCGATGATTCATCGTCTTTTACCGATCAGACGTGTGCATGCTGAACGATGGATCGAACTGATGACTGCTGCCATCGAGGAGACGATCCAAAATCAAGAAGCCGCTGCTCTTTTAATCGAACGTCTTCGGATTGGTGCAATGAATGTTCTTCGGATTTGCGATGCTCATCAAGACGGATAAGGGATTTTTCTTTCTCATCGGTACATTTCAATGTAAAATGAAAAGTGGAGGCGATAACTATGACTGAAGAACAAGATAAAAAGAGTGAATTGGTAAAGAGTGCCCTCGAACAAGCAGAGGCTGCCAAAACGACAGAGGAACCTGTCGAAGAAGAAAAGTCCGATGAACAGAAACGACTCGAACACATACGCGCACTCGTTACGCTTGAACGTGGTTCTGATTATTACCGTGTTGTCTTCTATGATGATCATAAACATTTGATTTTCAAAGAACTTGATTATGATCGCGTAGAGTTTGTCGGCCGTTTCTACAATGACAGTTTTGATCCGACCAACCAAAAAGAATTAGAAGAGATTTCTGAAAAAGCACTCGCGACGTCGATTCGTAAACGATTCTTGTAAAAAACGTATTCGTCTTGTGACTGTTTACTCATGCAAAAGCCGTGTTCCCCCAATCAGTTGATGGGGAGCACGGCTTTTTGCATGTACCTATTACAAGCTCATTAATTCTGTTCGGGCGTGTTTCGTTTTTTTCGACGCAGGACGTATGCCAATACGCCACCCGCAACCGCTAGTCCTGTTGCCGCCAGTACAGGTAAAAGCACTTTTTTCGACGTCAGTTTTTGTTTGACTTGTTGCAGACGGGATTCCGTTACTTCTTTTTGGGCAACGGATGTGCGACGATTGATCGTCATATGTTTTGCTGCATCTGTTACGACAATCCGTTTCGTCACCCAACGTCGATTTCCTGCGTCATCGACGATTAGTTGACGGGCTCGTTTGACACCCTTAACGCGTTTACCTGGTGTATTTTCCGGACGGACGATTCGCGAACTGATGAAACGTCGTCCTCCATTCACACCAAATCCAGGTTGTAATTTTCTTCTGTTTAACCATTCGTATGATTCATTCATTGTGCAGCGGTCATTTGACCGCTTCACCTCCCTTTAGGCTCTCTCTCGTTCATTCATTCCTATTCGCTTTGTTAAGTAATGATTCCTGTTAGATTGTTCCACTTATCGTGCTTTATTAAACGTCATTGGTCGTTCTTCTTGAAATCTTCGTTGCATTTCGTAAGCCAGTTCTAACGTTTTAATCCGTTGTCGTTCGATACTGTAGGCAGAAGCATCCGTATCAATCCGTTGTCCTGTCTGAAACTCAACTTGGACGGTTTTACCGATTTTCTGGACCGTTTTCATCTGTTTAAAGTTGATCCAGATGCACTCTGCTTTTTCCTTAGCTGTCGTCGGGAAAAAGATTGTCTGTGCTTTCCAGTCAATCAAAACCGGCGTTTTTCGATTCGGCCCCAAAATATGGCGTGCCGCCTCGATTCGTCCCCGCATCGATGAACCAAAATACAAACATGATTCTTCAATCAACTTGATCGGATGCCCCTCTAATACAACTTCTGATTGTTCTTGAATAAGTAAAGTTTGTGGTTCACCATACGGACCGTACTTTGGAATCAGTGCTAATGTTTCTTCCGTAATTTTATGTCGCATTTTGATTTCTCCCTTCCTGTATTAAGTTGGTTATATCAAATTCCACACGATTCGGTTTAGGTGTCAGGATTATTTCCCAAAATAAAAAACGAGATATGACTATCTCGTTTTTGAAGATCTTATTTTTTTTCAGCTGACTGTTCCTGAAAATGACGTGGAAAATTAAATTTCACACAAACTTTATCTTTTTCATTTCCCGACGGCTTATTCTCAATCGTCACTGTTCCTTCATGCCGCTCGACAATCCGCTTGACGATATACAAACCAAGACCAAATTTTCCCTCTTTCCCACGAGAAAATTGATGGAATAGTGGTGACGACGTCTCTAACGGCGGACCGTCGTTTTCGATTTCAATCGTCGCTGTCTCTGCTGTTCCGGATAAGCGAATCTCAATCGTCGTCTCTGCATAACGAATCGCATTGTCCAACACGTTTTCCAGTGCGACCCGCAACTGTTCACCTTCCCCTAAGACGATGCCGGCTTCACCGGAAATTTTCCAGGTCAACACTTTTGTCCCGACAAACCGTTTTTGAAGCAGATGAACCATCCGATCTAAATCCACATGATCCCATTTTGAACGATCCAGTTCAAAATAGTCGAGTTTCGTTACATACAACAAGGCAGCTACTTTCTTCTCTAACCGTTCAGCTTCCTCTTCGATGACAGAGACGGACCCCGTCAAATCTCCATCTGGATAAATCCCATCCGAAATCGATTGGGCATAACTACGAATGACCATGATCGGTGTTTTTAAATCGTGCGAGATGTTTTGGAGTAAGGACTTTTGTGCTTTGTCTTGTTTCTCTAAATCCATTCGCATCGCGTCCACCGAGCGGGCCAGCCGTCCGATTTCGTCCCCCCGGTCGAGTGGCAACGGAGTATCCCACTTTTGGGCTGCAATTTTCCCGACCGCCCCTTCGATTTCAATCAACGGATGCGTCAATCGGCGAGCTAACCAAAAAGCGATGAACAATGTCAGGACACTGACAATCGCGACAACCCAGCCAATCTTTGAAAATAATTGTGTAATCAGTTCTTGACGATAGGCATCCCAGACGTACGAGACCCGGTAATAGGTCTCACCCTTTATTTCCATCTTCAGAATACTGTAGTAGACATCTTCCTTGTCAAGACGTGTCGTATATTTTTCCATCTTATCCTCTTGATTGATGGCATCCCGATACATTTGATTCACTAACTGTTGCGGTGCACCACCATAATACAACTTCCCATTTTTCGATAACAACAAGACATTGACGGATCGTGACTCCTGTTTGCGTCGATCAAATTCAATCGGATTTTCTTGCAGCATCTCGATGACGGAAGCATCTTCCGAGAAAAAGACTTCACTGTTTTCAAGCGTCGCATAGACTTGTTCATCGATAAAGTTGCCGATGGATGACCGGATGACGACCAAAATGACGATTGAAAGAGTGGCAATGACGAGTAAGAACATCGCCCAAATCTGAAAACCCAAACTCCGGTTTTTCATGCAGCCACCAGACGATACCCAATCCCATAAATCGTCTCCAGTTCAAGTTTCGACAGTTTTTTACGGACACGCCGCACAAGATCATCGACGACACGATCTGATCCGAAATAATCATCGCCCCATACACTGATCAGGATTTGCTCCCGGGACATCGGCGTCCCAATCTGCGTCGCAAATAAAATCAATAAGTCATATTCTTTTGAGGTCAAATCAATTTCCTGACCATTTTCTTCAATAATCCGTTTTTCGGGATAAATCGTGTAATCTCCGTACCGGATGACTCCTGTTTTGGGTGTTGCATAGGTCCGTGCTAGAATTTTCTTCACACGAATGACCAGTTCGCGGGGTAAAAATGGTTTGGCTATATAATCGTCAGACCCCATTTCCAGTCCAATGATTTTATCGATGTCTTCGTCACGAGCCGAGATGAATATGACGGGTGTCGTCTCATCATGGGCTTTAATCCGCTTAATTAACTGAAAACCATCTACGTCGGGTAACATGATGTCAAGTATCCATAAATCAGGTTTTTCGATGATGGCCGATGCTGCAGCTTCTCCTGATGTAAACGATTTAACTTGCCAACCTTCTTGTTCCAAATACTTGACTAAAACACGGTTCAGGTTTACTTCGTCGTCCACTAAATAAATCGTATGCATCATCATCACTCCTGCTTAAGTTGTTTTTTTTAGTGTAACAAAGGATTTCCGCAAAATTATGGGAGAATCAAAAATTGTACAAAAAAAACGCTCTCTTTTTAGAAAAGAGAGGCGCACGTCACAAAAAAATTATTTTACGAGACGCAACGATGGATACGTCGCACGTTCTACATGTGTTTTAACATTCGCCGATACATGACGACGTTCCGTTTTCACTACGTGTGCTAGGAACGTTGCGCCGCCACCAAGTAAGACTGTTACGCCAGTCATTAAAATAATTTCCACTGTTTTCGCCACCCTTTTCTATCGCAATTGATAATCAGTATCATCCTCAATACGACTATATCATGCTTGATAGAAAATGAGAAGCATTCTCACAGATTTAATCGGTTAAAAATTTCTGTTGTTCCACTTCATGTCGTTTTCGAATGATTTCACGCCATTTAAACTCACCTTGCTCCAGACCATTAATCAAAATTTCAGCTGTCCCGACATTCGTCGCAAGCGGCAGATCATAGACGTCACATAAGCGGATCAAGGCTGAGACATCCGGTTCATGGGGTTGGGCGGTCAAAGGATCCCGTAAAAAGATGACGATATCAATCTCGCCCCGTGCGACCATCGCACCGATTTCTTGGTCTCCTCCAAGTGGTCCCGACTTACAGCGGTGAACGGATAATGCCGTCGCTTCCATGATTCGTTGCCCCGTCGTCCCCGTCGCATACAATGTATTTTTGGCGAAGTAGGTTTCATACGCCCGTGTAAACATCATCATTTCGTCCTTTTTTTCATCATGTGCAATCAAAGCAATGTTCATATCTTTTCCCCCTTCCTTACCTATATGCACACAAAAAGAACTTCAGAAACCTGAAGTTTTCAGATCGTAGACAAACCCTCATTTCAACGTTGAAATGAGGGTTTGTCTTATGTAGTCGTAAAAAGTGATGTTGAAAACAAGGATTCCC
>NZ_JACSMT010000011.1:0-73267 GCF_018618815.1 Exiguobacterium sp. s128
CATGCAAAAACACCTCCGATGTTAGTACTTTTTAAAAGTGTACCACTCCGAAGGTGTTTTATATTGTCTCAAAATTTTAGGTTAGCCCATTCCCCGCAAAGGAAAGCTGACCTTTTTTTGAAAAAATGATTATGCCGGAATTCCACCGAAAATCAATGTCGCAATGCCAAACCAACCGAATAAGATTACAGTCAGCGCAGCAAATACGAGTGGAAACATTTGACGTTTCTTAAGTGAACGCAAGACGGCCCAAACACCGACGAGTGCAACGATAAAGAAAAGCCAACCGATTGGTTGATCCAAATGCATGACGTACTCCCCCTTAAAAATCACGTTATGAAGTTCACGAAGATTTCACTTAAATCTCACTTTTTAGTTTAGCTGACTGAGCGGATAAAGTCGAGAGGGGGGAAGGGGAAGTTTCGACAATTTCGTGTATAGTAGAGAAGAATGATTCATAAAGGAGCTTGATGAGATGGAAATTGTAAGTATTACTTCAGGTATCGCCTCAGAAAACGGATATCTTCTTTTTAAAGATGGGAAATGTTTAGTGATTGATCCTGGTACGGAAGATATGCGCTTTTTTGATGAGATTGAACGACGCGACGCAAAAGTCGAAGCAATCCTCCTGACGCATGCCCATTTTGACCACATCGGTGGTTTGGATATGTTGCGGCGTTTTACTTCGGCGCCGGCTTATATCCACCCGAACGAAATGAAATGGTTATCAAACCCGAATCTCAACGGTTCCATTAAATTTGATATGCCTCCCTTAAAAGTGAAGCCGGCGGAACGTACGTTAGAATCAGGGGCGTTGACGATCGGACCGTTTCAGATGCACGTTCTTGAAACACCCGGTCATTCACCGGGCAGTGTGACGTTTTATTTCAAAAAGGAACAACTTGCCTTTGCCGGTGACTTGATCTTTAAGCGAAGTGTCGGCCGGACGGATCTTGAAGGCGGCGATCAAGATGTCTTGATGCGTTCCATTGATCGGGTCATCGCAGAAATCCCGCATGATACTACTTTTTATCCAGGGCATGGGCCAGAAACGACATTACGTCAAGAAATCAAACATAATCCATTTTTTTGATCGATGAAAAATCCCCTCACCTTCAATTGAAGGTGAGGGGATTTTGTTCACATTTGGAAGTTGGACCAATATGTGAAGACGATAAAGAATACTGTTAAGTACGCCGCAAAGATGTAGACATACGTTTTCTCAGTTAGGCGAAGATAGCCTAATGCTGCAAAGAATACTGTTTGTGCTAAGAAGACAAAGCCCATAACTAAAAATGAATCCGTATGCTCACTTGAGCTGGCGTCTCCACCTAGAGCGCCGATAAATGCCATGACTGCAATGATGCCAGTCCAAAATCCGAGTACGCGGTACATTCTCCCCATTCATATAACCCCCTAAATCCAACAGATAGTCAATATACGTACTTATTTTACCAAGCAAACAATCATCCGTCCATCATGTTCTAGTGTTTGTTGAGGAATAACTGTGAACAAAAGATGAAGTTTGAAAAAAACTTGTACAATAGTTGTACAAAAGGTGTACAAAGTAAAAAAGGCATGGTATAGTTTCTGTAATGAGAAGCGTAGATTTTGAGAGGAGGAGCAATAATGGCGAATGAGTTGATATTTTTCACATATCCAAGCTGTACATCTTGTCGTAAAACGAAATCATGGTTAAAAGAGGAACATGTTGATGTAGAGGAACGTCATCTGTTCAGAAATGCTCCAACAGTAGATGAATTGATGGAATTGTTAAAACTTTCAACGGACGGAATCGAAAGTTTACTCGCAACACGAAGTCAAGCATTCAAAGATTTAGGAATTGATGTCGATGACATGAAGTTAAGTGAATTGCTTCGCTTGATGAGTGATAATCCTAAATTGTTGAGACGTCCAATCATTACGGATGGCAAACAACTAGTAATCGGGTATGATAAACCAGGACTCGAGACGCTAGCAAAACGCAAAAACCGTATTATCGCGCAAGTATCTTAAAGAAGCCGATTTGTATCGGCTTCTTTTTTTGTGTATTTTTTTGATTAAGGAGGTGTTGGGTTGAGAGAAGAAATCAGTCAATTGATTCGTCAGTTCGAAGTGGTAGGTGCAACAGATGTTCATTTTATTCCCGGTGATCGATTGGCACAGATCATTTGTCGTACGAGTGAAGGCTTAGCAGAACAGTCCCCGATCGCTGTTGAGCATTACCGAGCGCTTGTCAGTCATATTCGTTATGAATCGAATTTGAAGGAACAAAATGAACGAATCCCACAAAGTGGTCTATATCCCTTTCAAGAAAGTGGGATGCGTGTATCCATCCTACCGAGTCGGTACGGGGATGCGATGTCTTGGCGTTTTTATCGAGCCGTCGTATCAAGTGAGATAGCTGCTCGCTTACTCGATCCGACACTTGATTTAGAATGGATGAAGCAACAAACGCATGGCTGTATCATTATCTCCGGAACGACTGGAGCAGGGAAAACAACGATGCTGTACTCCTTGATGGCATCGATGGAAGGAAAGCGGATCATCTCGGTCGAGGATCCGGTCGAATGTACCGTACCAGGCATTTTACAGCTTGAGTTGAACGATAAGGCAGGTTTTGATGCAACACGTTGTTTCGAAGAAATTTTACGGGCAGATCCGGACTGGATTGCTTTTGGTGAAGTTCGGACGGCAGAAGCGGCGCGATTGACCATCAATGCTGCTTTGAGCGGACATGTCGTCCTGTTTACGTTACATGCAGGATCGATTGAAGAAGCCTTGCTTCGTCTGAAGACACTCGGCATCACAGGTGAAGAATTATCCGTCTGCAAAAAGATCGTTCATCTATATCGAGAGGAGGGGACCGTACGCTGTATCGTCGAAAACTTACAGTCGGCAGTAAATGCCGGTTCTTGAATCGTTTTCATCGTCTATTGTCAAAAGGCATTTCAGCAAAAGAATCGTTGGAGATCTTAGTGCGTTTTGAAGAACCATTACTGACTCCGATCATTCATGAAATTCAAGCGCGTTTACAAGGAGGAAGTCGTTTATCCGTTTCCCTAGAGCCATTGGCACTTCCGTCAGCACTACAACAATTACTCAAAGTAGGTGATCAGACCGAACGTCCGTTGATGATTTTAAAACAAGTCATTCGATTGCTCGAGTTAGAAAGTCAGATGAAAAAGAAGTTTTGGAAGATGGCGCGTTATCCTCTTGTCTTAGCAGCTAGCTTGTTGTTGCTGTTTATGTTTTATTCGCTTTATGTGTTTCCTTCTTTATTGGAAATGTCGAACCCGGACACTCTCCCACGTTTTGTTCTCCCGTTGATCCACCCTTCAGCCAAATATATCTTAGCTTTTTCTCCTTTCGTGAGTGTGATTCTTCTGATTGTCACCTTTCGCCGCATTCCACTGAATCGATTGTTACAGATGAAAATGATTCAAAAAATACTGCGTCTATACTACAGCTACCTGTTCACAATCGAAGTAGGTTCTTTTATCGATGCCGGTTTTTCGTTAGAAGAAGCCTTTCGTTCGTTAGAACAAGGGCAAACTGGAAAAAAGAAACAGATGTATGGCTTATTACATCAACGTCAAAAAAGTGGGCAACCGTTATCGGAAGCGATGCAAGATGAGGACATCATCGACGTGGAAACGGTCGGATTGGTGCATATTGCACGCGAAAGTGGCGATTTAGGTCGATTGTTGCTTGAGCAAGCCTCGTTATTACATGAGTCGATCGAGGAAGAAATCGAAAAGAAACTGTTACTCATCGAACCGGCTTTGTACGGAGAATTAACCGTCATGACCGGGACGTTATTTTTGATCCTCTACTATCCGATCCAGCTTGCCATTCAACAACTTCCATTTTAAAAAGATAAGGAGCCGATAAGATGAAACGTTTTATACAAGATCAACGAGGATTTACATTACTAGAGATGGCAGCCGTCTTACTGATCATCTCCTTGTTATTACTTGTGTTGATCCCGACGATGACAAGCGGGAAGGATCAAGCGAAAGGTGTCAGTTGTGAGGCGAACATCCGTGTCATTCGCTCCGAGGTCAATTTGTATTACGCAAAAGAGAAAAAATATCCGGAATCACTTCAAACGATTAACCGTGGCACAGCAGAAAAACCAAACGAACTCGCTTGTGATCAGGAGACATATACGTATGATGCGAAGACTGGTGAACTTACAAAAGCCAAGTGATGGATTTACATTAATTGAAATGACGATTGTCCTTGTGATGATTGGATGTCTGCTCGTGTTCCTCCTGCCAACGGTCATCGACCGAAGACCAGCCTTGTACACACTTGAACAGGATATCAGCATACTTAAACAAGATATGCAGACACTTCGTCTGCTCCAATATTCCAAGACAAGTGAACAAAACCAGATTCAGTTACGGTGGAAAAATGATGGGAAAGGGTACTTGGTCATGGCGAACGACCGGTTATTATGGCAACGTAACTTTCAAGCTGGCCATTCTTGTTTCGTGCCGACGACAGGACGAATCATCTATTTCAAGAGTTATCATTCCACCTATGCGTCGACGTGGAATTGCCAGTCTGCGACACAAGCGTACGAACTCAAGTTTCTGCTCGGGAATTATCAGATGATCGTTCAAAAGGTGAGGTGAAAATGCTTGAAGCAACAAGGAGAACGGGGATTTACGCTTCTTGAAGTCGTGTTATCGATGGTCGCCATCGCTCTGTTCTTACTGCTTGCGATCGATCCCGTCTTGTCGTTTCAAAAACAAAAAAATCAGTTGATGCTTGAGACGCACCGTTTAGACAAGATGGCTTCAGATCAAGTGGCGGAAAGACGGGACGGTTATCAAATCAGGGAAGGGACGTGGTGTATTGAAGAGCTCTGTTTGGCGAGCTCAATCCGGAACGACACTCCTCGAAATCTCGTTGGTCCTCTGGCTGAGCCCGTTGCTACTGATTAGTCTCATTACGATGACACACATCGTCAGTACCTCTGATTACGAACAGCGGATGGAAGAAGAATTGTTTTTTCATACGATCGAACGCTTGATGTGGCGGAGTATCTCCTGTGAGAAAGTAGGTGAAGAAGTTCGGGGAGTCGATGTGGATCCGGAAGAGGAGCCGGTGAAGTGGCGACTCGTCCGTGTTCAAAATCAGATTCGATTAAAAAAAGAGTTTGGAGGTGAATTGACCTATGCCCACAATGTAGACACCTATCAGGTCAGGCAAGATGGACGAACACTCATCTTCGAACTCAACCAACGTCAAAGAACGGTTCAGTGCCGGAACAAGGATTCATCTTGATTCAAACGTTGTTGCTGTTGCTTGGAATCGGTGCGGCGATTTTGCTGAGTTGTCATTATATGGACGAAGCCGTGACGCAACTTCAGTTAGAACAGGAAGCCTTGCAACTCGAGTCGCTCGTTCGAGCGGCGACAAGTGATTGCCGGCAAGACGAAACGATTCATTACCCGATTGGACAAGTGACCTGTACACAGACGGATAAAGGCTTTAAAATGGAAGCAATACTAGAAAGTGGACAGAGAATCGAGGCGGTCGTTTCGAATGGATAAGGTTTATTTGATTGGTTTTATGGGAACTGGTAAAACAGCGATTGGTCGAAATCTTAAGGCACGTTACAGTGTCGATGAACTGGATGAACGTTTTGTACAAGAACATGGTCCGATTACGAATTTTTTCAAGCAGCATGGTGAAACAGGATTTCGAAAACAAGAAGTCGAATTACTTCGACACAGTCAGGCACAAATTGTCGTTACGGGTGGAGGCATCATAGAACGCCCGGAAAATCGATTGTTCATGAAAGAGACGGGGACCATCTTCTGGATTGATACGCCGTTCCATATCGTCTGGAACCGGATTAAGACGGATCCGTCCCGTCCGCTCGTGAAGTCCCGGTCAACGGTCGAAAAGTTGTTTCGTCGTCGTCGGTCACTTTATGCACGAGCAGCAGATGTTCGTTTGGACGGTACGAAGTCCGTGCGGGAACTGACGAAAGAAATCGAAACACTATTGGAGGAGAACGTATGATTTGGATTAATCTAGGAATTATCGTTTTGGCGATCATCGGTTTGGTGATTTATGGAGCGACTCTTTACAAAAAGAAGATTTCAAAAGATGTGACTGTCATGAAGCAACTACTCGAACGTTTCTCAATCCGTCAACAAACGTTACAAACAGGGATTGATCATACGACGAGTCGGATTGATCAAATCAAAGGAAACATCGATCATTTGGTCGCAGAAGGCAAACGTGTTGAGCAAGGTGGACGCCAACTTTTTACCGAAGGACAGCGTCTTAAAACTGAGGTTGAACATACGGCTGGACTTAAACCATTTTGAAATGGCTTTCATCGGCTGAATATGAAACAATAGGAGGGAAGGGACTTTGTCCTTTCTCTCTTTGCTTGTGTTCAATTTCCGAATAAACCTAGAAAAAAAGATTTTTAATTGGTAGAATGTAATTGAAAGTTGAACAATAAAGAGAAAAGGAAGCAAAAATGTTCGTAATTAGGGGGAAAAGTATGAGTCAGACGACATTGAAGAGAACACCATTGTTCGACATGATTGCGCCAACGGGGAAAATGGTCGATTTTGCAGGTTTTGAAATGCCGGTTCTGTTTTCATCGATTAAGGAAGAACATCTAGCAGTCCGGGAGCAGGTTGGGATGTTCGATGTGTCGCACATGGGCGAGTTATTTGTAACGGGTCCAGATGCGCTTTCGTTTCTTCAACATACACTGTCCAATGATATTTCGAAAATTGTGATTGGCCAAGCGCAGTATAATGTTCTTTGCCAAGAAGACGGGGGGACCGTCGATGATTTATTAGTTTATCGTCTGGCAGAACACGATTACTTGCTTGTTGTCAATGCATCGAATATTGAAAAAGACGAAACCCATTTACGCCAGTACCTGCAGGGTGACGTGACACTAGAAAATCAGTCGGACGCGTATGGTCAAATTGCGGTTCAAGGTCCAAAAGCAATGGAAGTCTTAAATACGTTGACTGAACTGGCGTTAGACGAAATCAAGTTTTTCCGCTTTGTTCAAGGACAATTAGCGGGCGTCGATATGTTGGTGTCACGGAGTGGTTATACGGGAGAAGATGGTTTTGAGCTGTATATGCGGGCTTCGGACGCGGGTGTCGTCTGGCAGGCATTGATTGAAGCAGGCGTCATGCCATGTGGGCTAGGCGCGCGAGATACGTTACGATTCGAGGCATGTTTACCTTTATACGGTCATGAACTGTCGGCGACGATTTCACCGATTGAAGCGGGTATGGGATTTGCAGTCAAACCACAGGTCAAATCGTTTGTTGGGTCCGATGTATTGCTGAAGCAAAAAGAACAAGGACCAGGACGTCGCTTGATCGGTCTTGAACTGTTGGACAAAGGGATTGCCCGTCAGGATGCTCCTGTGTTAGTCAATGGAGAAACGGTTGGGTTCGTCACGACGGGGACATTGCCTCCAACGGTTGGTAAAGCGATCGCTTTGGCATTAGTCCCAACGGAATATGCGACGGGTGATTCGTTTGAAGTCGAAGTGCGTGGAAAAAAACTAGCGGCAAGACGGATCGACACACCGTTTTATCGCCGGAGTAAATAAGGGGGAACTAAAAGATGGATTTTCGTTATTTACCGATGACACAAGAAGACGAACAAGAGATGTTACAGACGATTGGTGCAGATTCGATTGAGGATTTACTAGCTGATATTCCAGCAAGCGTTCGCGATAAAGGAACGTTAGAAGCAGTCGGCATTCCCTTGCCGGAAACGGATTTAATCCGAACACTCTCAAAACTCGCTGATCAAAACATGAATACGAAACAATATCCATCTTTCCTGGGTGCCGGAATTTATGATCATTACGCACCAGCGGTCGTCAACCATATGTTACTTCGGTCCGAGTTCTATACGGCCTATACGCCCTATCAGCCGGAGATTTCGCAAGGGGAGCTTCAAGCCATTTTTGAATATCAGACAATGATTTGTGAATTAACGGGAATGGATGTCGCGAATTCATCGATGTATGACGGAATCACGGCGCTTGCAGAAGCCGCAATGCTCGCTTGTGCCCATAAAAAGAAAAAAACGATTGTTTTGTCTGACGGTGTTCATCCGGAAGCCCATGATGTTGTCCGAACGTATGCAAACGGTCCGGGTCTTCAAGTAGCGACGTTACCACTTGACCGTGGTGAGACGGCAATCGATCAATTAGATGAGCTCGATGATGTTGCTTGTGTCATCGTCCAGTATCCGAACTTCTACGGGCGGGTCGAAAACTTACAGGCGTTAGCAGACGCTACCCATGCGAAGGGTGGTTTGTTCATCGTGTCCGCAAACCCACTTGCACTCGGATTGTTAGAAGCGCCGGGAAAACTTGGGGCGGATATCACGATTGGTGACTGCCAGCCGTTTGGGATCCCGCAGAGCTTTGGTGGACCGACATGCGGTTATTTCACGACGACAAAAGCCTTGATGCGGAAAATTCCAGGGCGTCTAGTCGGTCAAACGGTCGACGAAGACGGGAAACGTGGGTTTGTCTTGACTTTACAAGCACGCGAACAGCACATACGCCGAGATAAAGCCACTTCTAACATCTGTTCGAATCAGGCCTTGAATGCATTGGCGGCTTCGATCGCGATGAGTGCACTCGGGAAAAAAGGAATCCGGGAACTGGCGACACGTAATCTCCAGACAGCCTATGCCTTGAAAAAATCATTGATGGAAGCTGGATTCCGAATCATCGACGATGGTCCAAGCTTCAATGAGTTTGTCGTTGAATTGCCGATCGATGCGACGGAAGCCAGTAAACAGTTGTTAAAATCAGGAATCATCGGCGGGTTGCCACTTGGTACGTTTGATGAGAAACGATCCAATCAGATGCTTGTTTGTGCCACGGAACTACGGACAAAAGAAGAACTTGATCAATTCGTGACAGCACTAGGGGGACTGACTCATGCATAAATCCAGTGAACAGACATTGATTTTTGAAATTTCGAGAGCCGGTCGTGTGGCTTACAGCTTACCGCTTCCAACTGTCGAAGAAGTAGCGGCAGAAGAGTTGTTGCCGGCGCACTTATTACGTCAAGAAGACGTCGAGTTACCGGAAGTCTCGGAACTTGACCTGGTTCGCCACTATACGGCACTCTCCAACCGGAACCACGGTGTTGATTCTGGCTTCTACCCACTCGGTTCGTGTACGATGAAATACAATCCAAAAATTAATGAAGATATGGCACGTCTACCGGGGTTTGCGCATATTCACCCGCTCCAACCCGTTGAGAGTGTCCAAGGCGCTCTTGGTCTGATGTATGATTTGCAAGAAAAACTGGCTGTCATCACGGGAATGGATGAAGTGACGTTACAACCGGCAGCAGGTGCTCACGGCGAATGGACAGGCTTGATGTTGATCAAGGCCTATCATCACGCGCGAGGAGACTTTAAACGGACGAAAGTCCTTGTACCCGATTCAGCGCACGGGACCAACCCAGCTTCGGCGTCGGTCGCCGGTTTTGATACGGTAACCGTCTTGTCTGATGCGCGGGGCCTGGTGGATTTAGCGGACTTGAAGAGTAAGGTCGGCGAGGATACAGCGGCTTTGATGCTGACGAATCCGAATACACTTGGTTTGTTTGAGTCGGACATCGTCGAGATTGCGAAAGCAGTCCACGAAGCAGGTGGGAAGCTGTATTATGATGGAGCGAATTCAAACGCTATCATGGGGATCGCACGTCCCGGAGATATGGGCTTTGATGTCGTTCACTTGAATCTTCATAAGACATTTACAGGTCCTCACGGTGGCGGCGGTCCGGGTTCGGGTCCGGTTGGTGTCAAACAGGATTTGATTCCGTACTTGCCAAAACCAATCGTCGCGAAGACCGACGACGGGTTTGTGCTCGATTATGATCGCCCAGAATCGATCGGACGCGTCAAACCATTTTACGGGAACTTTGGGATCAACGTTCGGGCGTACAGTTACATCCGGACGATGGGAGGAGCAGGTCTTGCCCGTGTCTCGAAAGAAGCCGTCTTGAATGCCAACTATATGCTCGCCCGATTAAAAGGCGCATATGATGCACCGTATGACGTCTACTGCAAACATGAATTTGTTTTATCAGGCCGTCGTCAAAAGGCACTGGGTGTACGGACGCTTGATATCGCCAAACGACTGCTCGATTTTGGTTATCACCCACCTACGATTTATTTCCCGTTAAACGTCGAAGAATGTATCATGATTGAGCCGACGGAAACGGAATCGAAGGAGACGTTGGATGCGTTCTGTGACGCGATGCTACAAATTGCAAAAGAAGTCGAGGAAACACCGGATGTCGTCTTGAATGCACCACATACGACGGTCGTCAAGCGAATGGATGAAACGTTGGCTGCGCGTAAACCAGTCCTACGGTATCAACCGAAACAAGAAGTGCACGTATAATCAAAAAAACCATCCCCGTCAGTACTGACGGGGATGGTTTTTGTGAACAGGAGATTAGCTACGTTTGACTTTTCCTGTCCATTGTTTGAATCCACCTTTGAGTTGGTAGAGGTTTGTATAACCAGCTTTTTTCAACACTTTGGCAGCTTGCGAAGAACGCATGTTGCCTTGGCAATACAAGTAGATCGGCATATCCTTACGTAATTCTTTTGCCCGCATCTTCATTTGGCTGACCGGTATGTTACGCGCGCCAATGATGTGACCACCTTTGAATTCTTGTGTTTCGCGGACATCGACGATTTGTGCTTTTCGATAATTGGCGCGGAATTCTTCTTGTGACAGTTTTGTGATTCCTTTGACCGGCATGAAACGCCATGCGATATAAGCGATCAAGGCTACCCACAAGACGATCGTGATAATTGTACTGGTTTCCATAGCTAACTTCCAACCCCTTCGTTCAGATAACATCCTTATCATTATAGTAAACGAAATCGATTTCGGCAATCGACTCGTCGTTGCGCAGGACAGAAAGGGTCTGATACACTAATACGGAAACGTTTTTGGGGGTGTTTGCTTGATAAGAGAGTGGCAAGTATTGACGACCGAACGATTGGAACCGGCTCTAAACATGGCGATTGACGAAGCCTTGATCGGATTTGTAGGCCGTGGGGAAGTAGCTCCCACACTTCGTTTTTATTCGTGGGAACCTAGAGGGTTGAGTGTTGGTCATTTTCAGCGCGCAGTTAAGGATATTGATCGAGAACGGATTGAGCAACTAGGAATCCCGATCGTCCGTCGGATGACGGGGGGGCGGGCGGTTCTTCATGCTGATGAATTGACGTATAGTATCGTCATTCCAGAAACGTCAGAGGGGTTACCGAAAACCGTCATCGAAAGTTATCGGATGCTGACGGAAGGAGTCCGTAAAGGGTATCATCATTTAGGAATTCCGGTCGAATTTTCAGTTCCGATGACGGAACAAGAAAAAGAAGAGTTACGAAAACCTAAATCGGCCGTCTGTTTTGATGCGGCGTCGTACTATGAACTTGCGGTCGGGAAACGAAAGGTTGCTGGCAGTGCGCAAGTGCGGCATCAAGGTGTCGTCTTACAACATGGATCAGTTCCGCTTTCGGTAGATGAAGGTGAACTGTTCGACTGTTTCGTGTATGAAGATGAGACGATCCGGGAACGGATGAAAGCGCGTTTTGCCGGAAAGGCGGTTGCCTTAAATGAGTTGGCGGGACGGACTGTATCATTCGAAGAAGTCCGTGTCGCCTTTTTAAAGGGGTTCGAAGAGGCCCTTCAGTTGACATTCACACCCCTTGAATTCACAGAACACCAATGGCAGGAAATTGAGCGGTTAGCAGCGAAATACCGTAGTGAAGAATGGAACTGGAAGCGCTAAAGAGATGGATTGGAAGGTGATGTCGTGCCGACTCCGAGCATGGAAGATTATTTGGAACAAATCTATATTTTGATAGAAGAAAAAGGATATGCCCGCGTTTCTGATATCGCGGAACTGTTAGGTGTCCACCCGTCCTCCGTGACGAAGATGGTCCAAAAACTGGATCGTGAAGAATATCTTGTCTACGAGAAGTATCGTGGTCTGATGTTGACGGCAAAAGGTCGGAAAATTGGGAAACGGTTGGTCGAACGCCATGCTTTATTAGAAGATTTTTTACGGCTCGTTGGTGTGGATGAATCCTTGATTTATAAAGATGTAGAAGGAATCGAACACCATATCAGTATCGAAGCTTTAGATAAAATCAATGGGATGATTCAATTTTTTGCAGAACGACCTGAACTACAAGAAGAATTTCAAAAACACCAACAAGTACACCCAGAAGACTGAGTGTACTTGTTTTTTGTGTAGAAATAGATTAAAAGACGAACGATTTCTTGGGAATGAATAATATAGTACGTAAAATTGGAGAGTTATGCTATACTGACGGTGAAAATCATCAGAGGGGGTGACGGGTGGATTCTCACCTGGATATGGAGATTGTCATTAAAGAAAAATTAATTTCAGAGTCGGAGCTTGCGACAAAAGTAAAAGAATTGGCATCTGCGATTGAACACGATGCAGCAGGGCGGCAAATTGTTTTAGTCGTAGTACTGAAAGGCTCAATGGTGTTTGCTGCCGATTTAATGCGTGAAATCAAAGGGAGTGTCCAAATCGATACGGTCGCTTGTTCTTCGTATGGTGCTAAAACGGTTTCGTCAGGACGCGTTCAGCTCAAAAAAGATTTAGATCTTGATGTAGAAGGAAAATATGTCGTCGTCGTGGAGGACATCATCGATACGGGTCATACACTAAGTTTCTTATGTGAGCACATGAAGTTGCATAAACCAGGTGTCCTGAAGATTTGTACATTGCTCGACAAACCTGCTCGGCGTGAAGTACCGTTGGCAGCTGATTATGTTGGGTTTGAGATTCCAGACTATTTTGTGATCGGGTATGGCATTGATTGTGCGGAAGAATACCGTAACCTGCCGTATGTCGGTTGGGTCGAGACCGACTAAAAAACAGCAACCGGATGTCCGCAGTGGACATCCGGTTGCTGTTTGTTTGTTTAAAAAGCACGTTTTTTCTTTTTGCCTTTTTTGCCCTCGATGACGGTCAAGTGTGGTGCTTTTGACCGATCGCGAAGTGGGCGGACTTTATTGGAAGCAGGAGCTTTCGTCGTTTTGACCGGTTTCTTTTTAAATTCGGTCCGACGAGGTGGTTGATCACGTTTGGCATGCATTTTTTTGGACTGAGCCACAGACTTCCGGTATTGAGAGTTCGATCCGCTGCTGACGCTATTTCGTGTTAAAAATTTAAACAGCAAGAAGATGATTCCAGCTGTAATCGCAAAAAACAGTAATTGTGAAAACAGACTACCAGGATCATTAGCAAGCTTATATCCAAAGCCAACAAAAGCAAACAGTAACACGACCAGTGCAAATGTAGAGCCAATCCGTTGTCTAATCATATTATCACCCCTGTTATCAATTAACCAAGTGCGTTCTCATGTAGGTTATCTTCCTGTTTTTCGAGTGCTTCAAACGCATAAATCGCAACCTCGATCTGTGAATCGTCTGGTTCTTTTGTCGTCAAGTACTGTAACCAAAGGCCGGGCAACGCGATGACACGTAATCCTTTGATGTTTTGGGCTTTGTTCGTTAATTGTAAAACTTCAAATGACAGACCGATGACGACAGGAAGTAACGCAATCCGAAAGGCGAGTCGGACCCATAAAGGATCAGTCGGCACGATTAAATAGACGAAAAACCCGACGATGACCGTGAAGATTAAGAAACTTGACCCACATCGGTAATGGAGGCGACTACTCGTTCGAACATTTTCGACGGTCAACGGTCGCCCGCTTTCAACACAGTTGATGACTTTGTGTTCCGCTCCGTGATATTGGAACAGCCGTTTAACGAGTGGGGTCAAGGAAATCAAATACAAGTAAGTGAAGAGAAGTGTCAGCTTAATGGATGCCTCAAGGATATTTTGAATCAAGTGACCGGACAACGCTGGGAAATAACTGAAGAGTGAGGCTAAAAAAGCAGGCAACAACGTGAAGAGTAGCTTACCGAAAAAGAACGACAATACGCCGATGAAGGCGACACCAAGCCACTTCGTTAATTGTCCTTGATGGGCTTCTTCCGGTTCTTCCTCTCCGGGATTGACGCCGTAACGGTCACTTGCGAAGTTCATGTGGCTCGCTCCGTTGGCGGAGGACTCGACTAATGCGAATAAACCACGAAGTAAAGGGATTTTTTTACCCATCGCAATCCGTCGGCGTATCGGTTTTTTTTGTTCGAACGTTTCGATCGTCGCATCGTTTCGCCGGATTGCCGAGACGGCATGGGTCGCATTTTGGAACATGACACCCTCGACGATGGCTTGTCCACCGACGGGTGCTTTAGCAGTTTTCATATAGAAACGCATCCTATCTTCAAGTAAAATATCGTGTACCGTCAGTTTACTTGATTTATGGGAAAAAGACTATGCTCAGCTGTCGAAGTCAGGTGAAAATTTAGGAGCCGGAAAACGACTTATGATACAATGACAGGGACAATCTGGAGGTGATGAGATGCGGATATTGGTCTTGAATGGACCGAACTTGAATTTGCTGGGTACACGAGAACCAACTACATATGGAACCAAGACGTTATCTGATTTAGAAGATCAGCTGAGGGAACGTTTTCAACAGGTTGATTTTCGGTTCATACAATCGAATCATGAAGGGGACTTGGTTGATCGGTTACACGAAGCGCGAGGATATGATGGAATCGTCTTCAATGCCGCTGCCTATACGCATACGAGCATTGCCTTGAGGGATGCGATAGCAGCGATTGAAGCACCGACGATTGAAGTCCACCTGTCGAACGTGCACGCCCGTGAATCATTTCGACACCACTCGATGTTAGCACCGGTTTGTCGTGGGGTCATCAGTGGACTCGGCATGAAGGGGTATCTACTAGCTGTTGAGGCATTGATTCATCCGTCTACATAATAAAAGGGGGAAAACAGACATGAAACATCGTATCGAAGCACTCCAAACGGCTTTACAAGAACGTGACTTACCTGGTCTTCTCGTGACGAAGGCAGAAAACATTCGTTATATTTCCGGATTTACCGGTTCGAGTGGTGCATGTCTTGTGACAGCTGAACAAGCCTATTTCGTAACGGATTTCCGTTATACGGAACAAGCGGCGGATCAAGTCAAAGGAATGGAAATCGTTCAAATCGAACGCTCGATTCCAGAGACGATGGGAGAATTGATGGTGGGTGCACGTGTCCGTGCAGTTGGCGTCGAAAAAGATGCGATGACGCTCAGTTCATTTGAAGCCTTCGATCAAGCTTCTTCGGTTGAGTTGGTACCGACGACGGGAATCGTCGAAAACCTACGCTTGATTAAGGATTCTTCAGAGATTAAGATGATTAAGGAAGCGGTGGAGTTGGCAGATGCTACGTTCCACCACATCTTGACGTATATTCAAGCAGGCAGAACCGAGCTCGAAGTATCGAACGAACTTGAATTCTTCATGCGCAAACAAGGCGCGACGTCTTCTTCTTTCGATACGATTGTTGCTTCCGGTTACCGTTCGGCGTTACCACATGGCGTCGCAAGTTCAAAAGTCATCCAGACGGGCGAACTCGTCACACTGGATTTCGGTGCACTTCTGAACGGATACGTATCGGACATCACACGGACAGTCGCGGTCGGTCCGATCAATCAGGAATTACAAACCATCTATGATACGGTTCTGAAAGCTCAGCTTGCGGGCGTAGATGGACTTCGTCCTGGGATTACCGGAATCGAAGCCGATGCTTTGACGCGCGATATCATCAAAGACGCGGGATACGGGGAATACTTCGGACATTCGACAGGACACGGAATCGGCTTAGAGGTACATGAAGGACCGGGACTATCGTTCCGTTCCGAAACGAAACTTGAGCCGGGGATGATCGTCACCGTCGAACCGGGCATCTACGTTCCGCAGGTCGGTGGATGTCGGATCGAGGACGATGTCTTGATTACCGCATCAGGGCGTGAGATTCTGTCGTCTTCACCAAAAGAACTGATTACACTTTAAAACAGAAAGATCAACATTTAGGAGGAACTTTTTATGGTATCAGTAAACGATTTAAAAACAGGATTAACAATTAAGACATCAGACGGAATGATTTGGCAGGTTCTTGAATTCCAACACGTAAAACCGGGTAAAGGCGCTGCATTCGTCCGGACGAAAATGCGGAACATCCGTAACGGGAACATTCAAGAGATGACGTTCCGTGGCGGGGAACGTGTCGAACGTGCCCACATCGAACGGAATAAGATGCAGTACCTCTACCCAATGGGTGAGACGTATGTCTTCATGGATACAGAATCTTATGAGCAACTGGAATTGACGACAGCACAAGTCGAAGCAGCATTACCGTTCCTGCTTGAAAACATGGAAGTTCAAATTGCGATTTATAACGGTGAAGTTCTTGGAATCGAACTTCCGAATACGATCGTCATGACGATCGTTGAAGCAGAGCCGGGTGTCAAAGGCGATACGGCTTCAAACGTCAAGAAAAATGCGACGGTCGAAACAGGACATATCATTCACGTCCCGCTCTTCATCGAAGCAGGAGAAAAAGTAACAGTTGATACACGTACTGGTGATTTTACAGGGCGTTACAACGGATAATTCAGTTCAAACAACGCCCGTTCATCCTCTGGATTGAATCAACGGGCGTTTTTTCCTTTTGTCTCGACTTGCGTCCTTTGGTATGACCAGTTAATATTAGTATTTGAGTAGGCATTAGCACCTGGTATAATATTAAAGTATAATAATAAAGGTGAATGTTGAGATAGGGGATGAAGAAAAATGAAAATTGATCAGTTGAAGCAAGTGCTCGAAATGTTGGACCAGTCGAGTGTCAATGAACTTTCTCTTGAAACCGATACGTATAAGTTAAAACTTAAAAAACAAAATGATAGCGTCGTCGTTTCGCATCAAACACCGGTAGCGGTAACAGCTCCAACACAATCAGCTGCACCGGTCACAGAGCTGACACCGGAAGAAGAAGTGACGCCTGAAGCAGATACGGTGACCATTAACGCCTTGATGGTCGGAACGTTTTATTCCCGTCCGACCCCGGACAAACCATCGTTTGTTAAGGTCGGCGATCAAATCGAAGTTGGTCAAGTCGTGTGTGTGTTAGAAGCAATGAAACTATTCAATAATCTAAACTCGGAAGTAGCCGGAACAGTCGTCGGAATTCTCGTCGCAGATGGAGATCTTGTTGAATTTGGACAACCCCTCTTCCGGATTCGTCCTTGAGCGAGGTGATGGCAATGGAAAAACTTTTAATAGCGAACCGAGGCGAGATTGCGGTCCGAATCATTCGAGCAGCTAAAGAACTTGGGATTCAGACGGTTGCGGTATATTCGACAGCAGATCGTGATGCCTTACATGTCCGCTTGGCAGACGAAGCGTATTGTATTGGTGATGTGAGTTCGGCCGCCTCGTACTTAAACGTCACGAACATCTTAGCTGTCGCGACCAACCGGAATGTGACGATGATTCACCCCGGATATGGATTTTTGGCCGAAAATGTCGATTTTGCAGAAATGTGTGAGGCATGCGGCATCAAATTCGTCGGACCGACATCGGATGCGATTCGTCAAATGGGGATCAAAGATGTCGCTAAAAAAACAATGATAGCCTGTGGCGTACCGGTCGTACCGGGTTCGGACGGGACGGTCACGGACGACGAAGCGTTGCAGCTGGCAGACGAGATCGGATACCCGGTCATCATCAAGGCTACGGCAGGTGGCGGTGGTAAAGGAATTCGTGTCGCCCGTTCGAAGGCGGAACTCATGACAGGACTAGATGAGACGCGTCGCGAAGCAAAACAGGCCTTCGGTAACAGTGATGTCTATCTCGAACGATTCATTGAAGAGTTTCGTCACGTCGAAGTCCAAGTCTTGGCGGATCGTCATGGTAACGTGATTCATTTAGGGGAACGAGATTGCACGGTCCAGCGACGAATGCAAAAATTAATCGAAGAAGCCCCGTCACCGGCAGTCAGTCCGGCGACACGCTTAAAAATGGGGAAAGCAGCCGTCAAAGCAGCAAAAGCGATTGATTATACAGGAGCGGGAACGATTGAATTCATCTTCGTCGAAGAGACGGAAGAGTTTTTCTTCATGGAGATGAATACCCGGATTCAGGTGGAACATCCCGTGACCGAGATGATCACCGGATTCGATCTTGTGCAGGCACAGCTACAGGTTGCACTGGATCATCCGTTAGCTGTCCAACAGGAAGATATTGAATTCCGAGGTCATTCGATTGAATGCCGCATCAATGCAGAAGATCCGGATCACGACTTCCGTCCGCATGCGGGACGTGTCACACAGTACGTCACACCGGGTGGGATGGGCGTCCGTATCGACAGTGCGGTGTACCCGGGTTACATGATTCCACCGTACTATGATTCGATGGTCGCGAAATTGATCGTGCATGCTGAAACACGAGAAGAGGCGTGCGCGAAGATGGAACGCGCTTTATCGGAATTTTGGATCGAAGGGGTCAAAACGACGATTCCCTTCCATCAAAAAGTCTTGGCGCATCCCGTGTTTCGCCGTGGAACATTTACGACGAAGTTTACGGAACGTGAACTGAAGGCAGAAATCGTGAAATGATGGAGGACGGGAGCTGATGGATTTAACTCCCGTCTTTTTGGCGTTCTCTATGTTTTTTGAAAAAGGAATGTGCTAAACTAATTGATTGAGAACGATAAAAAAAGGAGCACGTAAAATCATGATGAAAAGACATATGGCACGCGAACTCGCAGTACAGTCTTTGTTCCAGATGGAACTCTCGGATCTATCTGCACAAGAAGCCATTTCATTCGCAGTAGAAGGTAAAGAATATGACACGTTTGTAGAACAATTAGTAGTCGGTGTCGAAGCCAACAAACCAGAAATCGATCAAAAGTTACGCGCGGCACTTGTGAACTGGTCATTCGAACGTCTCGGGAACATCGAGCGGACGATTCTCCGTCTTGCTGTCTATGAGTTGTTATTTGAACCAAAGATTCCTGTTCGAGTGACGATCAATGAAGCGATTGAATTGACGAAGGCGTTTGCCGATGAAGAAGCAACTAAAATCGTCAATGGTGTGTTAGGGAAAGTCGCACAAGAAGTCGACAAAGAAGGTTCGAAAGAGAATTCGTAAGCCACTAAAAAGAGAAAGCAAGTCAGGCACAGAGTGAAGTGAATATTTTTGGGGGAGTGGACAAAATCATGGCAGTCGTAATCGATGGGAAACAAGTCGCACAATCGTATCGTTTGAAACTGAAAGAAGAAGTCGCACGTCTAAAAGAACAACGTATTCAACCGAAACTAACCGTCATCTTGATCGGCGAAGATCCAGCCAGTCAATCTTACGTACGCGGTAAAGAAAAAGCGGCGCAAGAGATTGGAATGGATTCCGACCTGATCCGTCTACCGGACGAGACGACGGAATCGGAATTACTTCACTTGATCGAACGATTGAATGTTGATGCGAGTGTCCATGGGATTCTTGTACAATTGCCCTTGCCTGCACATATTGATGAAAGTAAGGTCATCTTCGCAATCGCTCCAGAAAAAGACGTCGACGGTTTCCATCCCGTTTCTGTTGGGAAGATGATGATTGGTGAACCAACCTTCTTGCCGTGTACACCAAACGGAATTCTTCATCTTGTCAAAGAAATGAATGTCCCGATTGCGGGGCGTCATGTCGTCGTCGTCGGTCGAAGTCAAATCGTCGGCAAGCCGGTCGGGATGTTGTTTTTGAATGAATCTGCGACCGTGACCTATTGTCACTCAAAAACAGCTGATTTAGCAGCTATGACACGACAAGCTGACATCCTGATCGTCGCCGTAGGGGTACCGAAACTGATTACCGCTGACATGATTAAACCAGACGCAGTCGTCATCGATGTCGGTGTCAACCGGGTGGATGGAAAATTGGTCGGAGATGTCGAATTCGAGACCGTCAAGGAGGTAGCATCGATGATTACGCCTGTACCTGGTGGTGTCGGACCGATGACGATCACGATGTTGCTCCATAATACGATTGAGGCAGCCAAATGACGAACCCCCTTCAGGTTTCCGAGCTTGTCAGTTATGTGAAACGTGAACTAGAAAACGATTCGTTGCTTCAACAAGTCCAGGTGGTGGGAGAAGTGTCGAACTTTAAACGACACTCTTCCGGTCACCTTTATTTTACGTTGAAAGATGAACAGTCGCGGATGAAGGCAGTCATGTTTGCACGCGACGCGAGTCGTGTCAAAACCGATATCCGAGACGGAGCCCGTGTCATCATCACGGCGAGACTTTCCGTGTATCTGGCATCAGGCGAGATGCAACTGTATGTCGAACGGATGATGGAAGATGGGGTTGGTGCCCTATACGAAGCATATGTCCGATTAAAAGAGGATTTGGAAACCCGAGGCTGGTTTGATGCGGAACATAAACAATCGATTCCCGCATTTCCGCAAAAAATCGGAATCGTCACGTCCCCGAAAGGCGCCGCTCTACATGATATCGCGACGACGTTACGGCGGCGTTATCCTCAAGCGGCAATCGTTTTTGCCCCTGTTCTCGTCCAAGGAAAAGAAGCGGTGCCCCAACTTGTCCGAGCCATTGAATGGATGAATGAACATCAGGCATGTGATGTCATGATCATCGGTCGTGGTGGCGGATCCATCGAGGAACTGTGGGCCTTTAATGAGATGGCCGTTGTGACAGCGATTTATGAATCCGTGATTCCGATTGTTTCCGCTGTTGGTCACGAAACAGACTTTACGATTGCTGATTTCGTCGCAGATGTCCGGGCGGCGACACCAACGGCCGCAGCAGAACTGGTGACGCCGGAAGCCATGGAACTCGAAAAACGTGTGGGCGAGTTGAAGCGTCGTCTGACCCGTAACTACGATCAATACATCAAAGAACGTAAAGACCAAGTGACGCGCCTCGCTGGGAGCTATGGTTTAAAATCACCACGGGTCCTGTTAGGGTTAAAACAAGAACGGTTAGACCGGGCGGAGATGGGACTCAGTCGGATGAGCAGACAGATGGTGCAAGCGAAACGTCAGGCATTAGGAGATGTCTCGAACCGGTTGAAGCGGATTCCGTTACGGGAACGGCTGGCGGATCAAACGCGTGAACTGATTCGGACCCGTAAACAGTTGGAACGAATCCATTACGTCATGCGTTCGAAACAGGAACGACTTCATCAAATGATCGCCCGTCTCGATTCGGTCAGTCCAACACAAGTGCTTCTCCGTGGATATACGTATGTCGAGCAGGACGGACAACTGATCCGTTCAGTCCACCAATTGTCAGATCAGACCTTCCGGGTTCAGTTTCATGACGGAAGTATCCTAGCGAAACGAGAGGATGAAGAAGATGGAAACGGAACAATCATTTGAAGCGGCGCTGGAGCGGCTGGAAGAAATCGTCGAATTGCTTGAAGAAGGGGAAGCGCCACTTGAGCAAGCAATGATTTTGTATGAAGAAGGTGTCAAACTGACGGCGCTCTGCCAGGGGAAGTTGTCGACGGCAGAACAAAAACTTGACCAAATCTTGGAACAAGATGGCACGTTACGAGAAAAAGGGGGATCACAATGATTGTTTTGACCGAGTGGAAAACACAAGTTGAACAGGCGCTGGAAACATTCATGAATCGGCTTGATGCACCAGACCGTCTACGGGAAGCGATGCGTTACTCGTTAGATGCCGGTGGAAAACGTGTTCGTCCGGCACTGATCTATGCTGTCCTCGATGCGTATGGGATCGACCGGAAGAAGGGGGATGCGACGGCAGCTGCACTTGAGATGATTCATACATATTCGCTGATCCATGATGACCTGCCGGCGATGGATGATGATGACATGCGACGTGGACGACCGACCAACCATATTCAATTCGACGAAGCGACGGCTATCCTTGCGGGTGATGCTTTGTTGACCAATGCCTTTACCTGTTTACTGGAGACGGCGGCGACAGCTGACATCAAGGTGAAGTTGATTGAGCGGCTCGCGACGGCTGCCGGAGCTGCCGGTATGGTCGGGGGTCAACTCGACGATATGCTCGGAGAACGTGGTGGCATCAATGATGCGCAGGAGCTTGAATCGATTCATCGCCGGAAAACCGGCGCCTTGCTGATTTTTGCTGTTGAGGCCGGTGGAATTTTAGCGCAAGCGACTGATACAGATATTGAACATCTGAAACGATATGGCCGCCACCTCGGGATTGCTTTTCAAATTCAAGACGATATCCTTGATGTAACGGGAGATGCGGAGAAGATTGGGAAGCCGGTCGGTAGCGACGAAGGAAATGATAAAGCGACCTATCCGAAACTGCTAGGTCTTGACGGAGCGAAACGTGCACTTGCAGCACAAGTGACTGCGGCAAATGAAGCGATCGAAGCGCTATCGGTCGAAGCGACTCCGCTCAAGGAACTACTTGATTTTGTCGTCAAGCGAGACCATTAACAGGGACGGCGTAGCACGCCGTCTTTTTTTTTATGCGCCCGGAATGTGGCGTTCGAAAGATTGTTCTAGTACAATGTAGGGTACAAACCATATAAGAATGTAAGGGAAAGAGGCGGTAAGGTATGAAGTTGACAGAGATACAGGATCCGTCATTTTTAAAGCGTATGTCAGTCTCGGAATTAGAAGTATTCGCAGGCGACATCCGACGCTTTCTGATTGAAGAATTAGCGACGACGGGCGGGCATTTAGCACCGAACTTAGGTGTCGTCGAGCTGACGTTAGCGCTTCACCGGGAATTTGATAGCCCGAACGATAAATTTGTTTGGGACGTCGGGCACCAGGCGTACGTGCATAAAATCTTGACCGGACGTGCAGGACAGTTTGATACGTTGCGTCAACATAAAGGGTTATGTGGATTCCCGAAACGAAATGAAAGTATTCATGACGTCTGGGAGACGGGGCACAGTTCGACGTCACTGTCAGCAGCGATGGGGATTGCCGTATCCAACGAGTTGAAAGGAAACGACGACCGCGCGATTGCGATCATCGGTGACGGGGCATTGACAGGTGGAATGGCACTTGAGGCGCTGAACCATATCGGTGCGGCACAACAAAATGTCATCGTCATCCTCAATGATAATGAAATGTCGATTGCACCGAACGTCGGGGCGATGCATCAGATGTTAGGGCGTATCCGTTCGTCACGGAAAGTCCGTTATGCCCAGGATGAGCTCGAGACGTTGATCAAGAAAATCCCGCTGATTGGTGGGAAACTTGAAAAAGGCGGCGAGAAGCTAAAAGAAGCTGTCAAAGGTGCGCTTGTCCCCGGCATGTTTTTTGAAGAACTTGGATTTAACTATTATGGACCGGTCGATGGTCACGACTTAACGGATTTAATCGAACAATTGAATTATGTGAAAAAAGAAGAAGGACCTGTCCTGCTTCATGTCATCACGAAAAAAGGCAAAGGGTATCGTCCGGCTGAGTATGATGGAGTCGGAACATGGCATGGTCTTGGACCGTATAAGATCGAGTCAGGGGAAGTCATCAAAGGGAAATCAAAAGCACCAAGTTATTCGTTTACAGTAGCCGATACGTTAACGAAGATGGCTCGTGAGGATGAGAAGTTGACGTTGATCACACCAGCGATGAGCGTAGGATCGAAACTGGATTGTTTCGAAAAAGAATTCCCGAACCGGATGTTTGATGTCGGAATCGCCGAACAGCATGCCGTGACCTTTGCTGCTGGTCAAGCGACGCAAGGGATGAAACCGGTCGTCTCGATTTATTCGACCTTCTTCCAACGGGCATACGATCAGCTTGTACACGATGTCGCCCGACAAAACCTGGATGTGACGTTTACGATCGATCGTTCTGGTCTTGTCGGAGCAGATGGGGAGACACACCAAGGCGTCTTTGATATCGCCTTCATGCGTCATGTCCCGAACATCCGGATCGTCATGGCAAAAGATGAAAATGAGTTACAGCATCTTCTTTATTCAGCCGTCAAACATGAAGGTCCGATTGCCGTTCGGTTCCCGCGTGGAGAAGGGATCGGTGTTCAGATGGATGAGACGTTGCATGAGATTTCCCTTGATACGTGGGAAGTGGAACGGGAAGGAACGGACGTCGCCATCATGGCGTTTGGTCCTCAAGTGCAGGATGCCTTAAAAATCGCTGAGTTGCTTGACGGTGACTTGTCGGTTCGTGTCATCAATGCGCGGACAATCAAACCTTTGGATGGGAAAATGTTGAATGCGTTATATGCGGAAGGCATTCCACTCGTGACGATGGAAGAAGCCGTCTTAAAAGGTGGTTTCGGTTCAGCCGTTCTCGAGCATGCAAACGAACAAGAAGCATTCCCACGTGTGAAACGATTTGGTATTCCGGATTGGTATATTGAACACGGTGGTGTCAACGAGTTGTTGGAAGAAATCGGATTATTACCTGGGCAAATCGCGGAAGAAGTACGCGTATTTGTCAATCAAGGAAAGAAACAGAGTGTGTAACGATTCATGGAAACTGTAAAAAAAATCCGCCTCGACGTCTTACTCGTCGAGCGGGGTCTATGTGAAACACGTGAAAAAGCAAAACGGACCATCATGGCAGGACTTGTCTTTAGCGGGACGGAACGTTTAGAAAAGGCCGGTGAAAAGGTCAAATCGGATATTGATTTGACCGTCAAAGGTCAAGTCATGCCGTATGTCGGGCGTGGTGGATTCAAGATGGAGAAAGCGCTTGCTGTGTTCGACATCGATGTTTCGGCAAGAACGGGTCTTGATATCGGGTCTTCCACCGGTGGATTCACGGACTGTGCCTTGCAGAACGGAGCAGCCCATATGTATGCGCTCGATGTGGGATCGAACCAACTCGATTGGAAGTTGCGATCGGATGATCGTGTGACAGCGATGGAAAAAACGAATTTCCGCCATGCGACACCGGACATGTTCCCAGTTGAGCCGAGTTTTGCGACGATTGATGTATCGTTCATTTCCTTACGATTGATTCTTCCGCCGTTAAAAGCCATTCTAGCTCAGGGTGGGGATGTCATTGCGCTCGTCAAACCACAGTTTGAAGCGGGGCGTGACGATGTTGGTAAAAAAGGAATCGTTCGGGATGAACGGATTCATGGTCGGGTGCTCAAAGAGATGGTCGATTTCTTTGTTCGGGAAGGTTTTTACGTCAAACAGCTCGATTTTTCACCGATTACCGGGGGCGAAGGGAACATTGAGTTTCTTTTGCATGCCCAACTCGATACGCCGGGAATGGATACGTCCGTTGATCCCGTCGAAACGGTTCGTTTGGCACATGCTGCGTTATAAGTCGAACTAATTCAAAGCAGACTTCGTCGTGATGATGGAGTCTGCTTTTGATTTTGGAGTGAATGCATAGGGCAAGCATGGACTTTTATCGAATTATTGGATTACAATAGTATCAGTGAAGAAAAACTGTGAGGTGCAAGGATGACAAAGGGGCAACGGTTAATCAAGATTCGGGAAATCATTACGCAGTCGGAAATCGAGACACAGGATGAGTTAGTCGAGGAACTTCGAAATGCAGGGTATAAAGTAACGCAGGCGACCGTCTCGCGAGACATCAAGGAACTACACCTTGTAAAGGTACCGCTAAACGATGGGCGTTATAAATACAGCCTGCCTGCCGATCAGCGATTTAATCCGCTTGGGAAGTTACGGCGGTTACTTGGTGATAGCTTCATCTCGATTGATTCTGCTCAAAATTTGATCGTCATGCATGTCTTGCCGGGTAACGCGAATGCATTAGGAGTCCTTCTGGATCATTTGAACTGGACGGAGCTGCTCGGTACGGTCTGTGGGGATGATACGATACTGATGATTACACGCAATGAAGAAGCAGCAAAAGAAGTGACGGAACGTATCTTAGGGATGCTTTAAGGAGTTGACATGATGTTAGCTGAATTATCGATTAAACAATTTGCGATCATTGACCAGCTACAGATTGATTTCAAAAAAGGGATGACGGTCTTGACCGGAGAGACGGGCGCCGGGAAATCGATTGTCCTGGATGCGATTGGCTTATTGATTGGTGGGCGTGGATCTGCCGAGTTTGTCCGTTATGGCGAAGACAAGGCGGAGCTTGAAGGACTGTTCATGATCGAAGAGGGACATATGGCCTATACGTTAGCGGAAGAATACGGTATTGACATGGAAGATGGCATGATCATCTTGCGTCGTGATTTGTTTGCTTCTGGGAAAAGTGTCTGTCGCGTGAACCATAAATTAGTCACGTTGACGATCCTACGGGAATTCGGACGTGTCCTTGTTGACTTACATGGTCAGCATGAGCATCAACATTTGATGGAGAGTACGTATCATCAAACGATTTTAGATGACTTTGGACATGAGACGATTGCTCCGATTCTTGAGAAATATCAGGCGCGTTTTCAACTGTACGAAGAAAAGCGTAACGCCTTGCAAGCACTCGCGCAGAGTGAACAGGCATTGGCACAGCGAATCGATTTACTATCCTTTCAAACGGAAGAAATTGATAGTGCTAAACTACGTAAGGGAGAGGAAGAAGAGCTTTTAAGCGAACGAAATCGTTTGGCGAACTTCGAAAAACTCCATGCGTCTCTGAGCGCTGCTTATGATGCCTTGCACGAAGAACGACGAGGTATCGATTCCGTAAGTGACGCGATGCGTGAGCTTCAGCAAGCGGCAAGCATCGATGATGAATTCTCCGGGCAAAGCGATACACTTGCCAATGCGTTTTACGCACTGGAAGAGGTTGGATATGCGATTCGTGATCAACTCGAGACGTTAGAGTTTGACTCGAACCGGTTGGATGATATCGAATTACGTTTGTCGGTCTTTCAACAATTAAAACGGAAATACGGAGCGACGATTGAAGAAGTCATCGCATATGGCGAAAAAATCAGCATCGAGCTAGATACGATGACCAATCGAGACGAGCGAATCGAAAACTTGAAAGCGGAAGTCGAACAGTTAGAATCTGAGTTGTTTGAAATCGGCAGCGAGTTATCGCAAGTACGACGACAGTCGTCGCATCTTTTAGGTGAAGCGATTCATCTTGAATTACGTCAGCTCTACATGGAAAAAGCACGATTTGAAATTCGGTTCCTGCAGGATGGGAAAGCACCAGTCCTGCGGAAAAATGGAATTGATTTCGTTGAATTCTACATCATGACCAATGCAGGTGAACCGTTTAAATCGCTCGGAAAAGTAGCATCGGGTGGAGAATTGTCGCGGATCATGCTTGGTCTCAAATCGATTTTCTCCCGTTCGGTTGGCGTCGCTTCGATCATCTTTGATGAAGTCGATACAGGTGTATCGGGACGTGTCGCCCAAGCAATGGCGGAGAAAATCTATCGTCTGTCAATCGATAGCCAGGTGTTATGTATCACCCACCTGCCTCAAGTCGCTTCGATTGCCGATCAACATCTGTATATTCGAAAAATCGAAGAGACGGATCGGACGACGACACAAGTCAATGTCTTGACGGACGCAGAGCGTGGTAATGAACTAGGGCGGATGATTTCCGGGACACACATGACGGATTTGACGTTACGTCACGCAGAAGAATTAATGGAGCAAGCAATGAACACGAAGGAATCGCTTAAAAATGGGGTGTAACGATTGATTAGAGTCGGGATTGCGGATGACAACCAAGAAATGGTCGAATTGATTCGTCAACATCTAGCTGTCCAGGAAGACATGGAAGTGGTATGTGTCGCATACAATGGGGAGAGTTGTCTTGAAAAATTAGAACAGATAGAGACGGATGTCTTGTTATTAGACATCATCATGCCGCATCTAGATGGGCTTGGGGTTCTAGAGGCCTTGGCGAAACATAAAAACAGTCCGGCCGTGATCATGTTGAGTGCGTTTGGTAAGGACGAAGTATCGCAACAGGCCGTCTCACTTGGGGCCGCTTACTTTTTATTAAAGCCGTTCAGTCTGGATCAACTCGTCAATAAAATCCGTCTTGTCGTACATGGCGTCCAGACAAACCAAGTGGAGCCGGTTGAATCGAAAGTCGGGACCACTTTACGAGAAATCGGAATTGCTCCGCATATCAAAGGCTTCACCTATCTAAAAGATGCCGTCCTGATGGTATTGGAACGAGAAGATTTATTGGGATTGATTACAAAGGAATTGTATCCGATGATCGCGAAGAAACATCAAACGACTTCGTCACGCGTGGAGCGGGCCATGCGCCATGCGATCAAATCAGCTTGGAAAGAAGGCATGAGCGAACATGTCTTGTTTACGGGACGGATTGAACAACAAAAAGGTCCTAAAAATTCGGAGTTCATTTCCTATGTATCGAATCATATGAATGGATCTTGAGCAAACAGATGAGAATAAAAAGAAGTGGCTGGACCTGAATTACTTCATCAGGTCCAGCCACTTCTTTTACATTGAAAAATAAAAATAAATATTCATTAAATATATGTTGCAGAAACTAAAATATTTGTTATAATAAAGATACCAAATGATTTGGAAAGACGTTAGATGAACGTCAAGTCGAATTGGTTCCCGGAAAACCATTCAACACACTTCATCTCAGGACGCCACCTGTAAACGGCTCAAGGATGATGGACGACATTCTCTTGGTAGTTTTTTAGACCAAGGCAATTCATATCTTTTTCAGATGAGACATCTCGAAAGGTATGAGACTCCACGATTTCGAAGCAAGGGAAAAGTGGAGGGTAACGTAAATTAAACGTCCAAAGCAACAAGAAGACCAAGCAAGACCAGCAAGACCAGCAAGACCAGCAAGACCAGCAAGACCAGCAAGACCAGCAAGACCAGCAAGACCAGCAAGACCAGCAAGACCAGCAACAAGTACAGTTCGTGAAAAGGAGTGTTGTCTAGCAGTGAATGTTAGCAACCGAATGATCGACTGCTTCAAGCGGATGACATTACGCTTCACCTAGGTCCAAGTAAAGTCAGATAATGGAGTCGTTTTACCGTTCTATCGATCGCTCGATAGCCAGATCTGATTTCTTTCAACCTCTTCATTAAGAGGACAACCTATGGTTTTGAAGTACACGAATAGTTCTACTATGAGAGGAGTTCATCCGTAAGTGAAACCAACTTTATACGAATAAAAGGTCCCGCGCTTGAAATGAGTTCAAGAGATGGGGACCTTTTTGTGTGTTTATTTTTTTCGATACCGCTCGGATACTTTCCCCCGTTTGCGGTCACGGTAAAAGACATAGCCGGCGACAAAACCAATCCCACCGATGGCTAAGACTAATCCAATAACCCCTTGCAACACGTATACATAGGCAGATTCCCCCAGATAATGGAAGGGAAACTGGGCGATTAAGAAAACGCTATCCCGCATGAGTTTGATTCCGATGGCGCCAATGATTCCAGGAATGAGTAAAGATAATAAGCCGATGATTCGCATGAGTGTGACCCCTTTCCAAGCGTATTGTATCAGAAAAGAAGCGAGACTGCGAATGGGATTTGCCCTCCTGTTTTAATACGAGTAGGATAAAGATGTAAGCAGTTTCAAAGGGGGAATCATAATGCATCATCTCTTGATTGTTGGTGCTGGGCATGGTGGGACAGAAGTACTGCATGCTTTTCAACGCTCACCATTGTTGACGGTCATCGGGGTCGTCGATCCGAATGAACACGCAATCGGCGTCCAGCTCGCCAAACGAGGACAAATCCGTGTCGAGACGACATGGACGGCTTTTGAAGGAACAGCGATTGATTTTATCATTGACGCCACGGGAGAACACGGGGTGCTTGAACAATTGATTCATTTTTTCCCGGAGGCCGCGGTTTTACCGGGCGAATTCGTCCGCGTTTTACTTGAGCGCCTGGCAGAAAAAGAACGTATGTTAGAAGCGATCATTCATTGTACAAGTGAAGCGATTTCTGTAGCAGATCAAGCCGGTGAAACGATGTTAATCAATCCAGCGTATACCCGCATGACAGGGTATACCGAACAGGATGTGATCGGTAAACCGGCGAGTGCCGATATCGGGATGCAGGAATCGGTTCATTTACGGGTGCTTGAAACTGGGGAGAGCGTACGCGATGCGCGGATGAAGATTGGACAAGATCGGCGGGACATCATCGTCAATGCGGCTCCGGTCGTCGTTGATGGACAAGTCAGAGGATCGGTCGGAGTCATCCGGGATATCTCTGAAATGAAGGCGCTCACAAAGGAACTCAAGGCCGCGAAACAAAAAATTCGAACGTTAGAAGCGAAGTACACCTTCGATGACATCATTGCGGAAAGCGAACCGATGCGTTTTGTCGTGGACCAAGCCAAACTGGCAGCAACTATGCCTGTTAACGTCTTGATTCGTGGAGAATCGGGGACGGGGAAGGAATTGTTTGCCCATGCGATTCATGCGGCGAGCGACCGGAGATATGAACAATTTGTTCGAGTCAACTGTGCCGCCATTGCACCAAGTTTACTTGAAAGTGAATTATTTGGTTACGAAGAAGGGGCATTTTCAGGAGCACGTCGTGGTGGTAAAAGAGGCTATTTTGAGGAAGCACATGGGGGATCGTTGTTTTTAGATGAAATCGGCGAATTGCCGCTTGACGTCCAAGCCAAATTATTACGGGTATTACAGGAAAATGAAGTCGTCCGGGTCGGAGGGACAAAAGCTGTTCCGGTCGATGTCCGGATTATTGCGGCAACGAATGCCAATCTCGAACAAAAAATCATTACCGGCGAATTCCGGGAAGACTTGTACTATCGGATCAATCGGTTGCCGATCCACATTCCTGCCTTACGCGAACGGCCAGACGATCTGTCACCACTCGCCACCCACTTGCTTCGCAAACTCAATCAAAGTTACGGCCGATCCGTCGAGCGGATTTCGGAAGACGCACTTGAAGCGATTCGAAAACAGACGTGGAAGGGGAATGTCCGTGAATTGGAAAACGTCATTGGACGTGCTTTAATTTTTACGGATAAAACAGAACAAGTCTTACGAAAAGGGCACCTTCAACTGGTTGTCACCGTGACTCCGAAACGTTCCGAACGACCAAAAAAAGAAATTAAACATCTTTCAGATGAGATGTCTTATGTCGAAGAACAATTAATTCGTGAAGCCCTTGATGTCGTCAACGGCAATAAGACGGAAGCAGCCAAACAGTTAGGAATTTCTTTACGTGCGCTCTATTACAAAGTCGAACGGTTTAACATTCAATGTTGAATTGCAAAACTTTGCGTGCAACATATTGCAAAAAATGCAATTCCGTGCAAAATTAAAAGAGAAGAAACCAAGTAGAACGTCGATTTAAGATTGGCATGAAAATTGCTATTAAATAAAGAGAATGACAGGTAAGGGGGTAATGACTTGAGGTTTGATCAAATGGTACGACAAGCAGCACGTCTCGAAGATTCCGTTGTCGCAATCGCGTCAGCGGACGATGAGGAAGTCATGGATGCCGTGTCGCTAGCGATTGAAAATGAATTAGCTCGTTTTCATTTGTTTGGGGATGCGACACGTATCCAAAAAATGATTCATGATCGAAAGTTAAGTGAGTCACAATTCGTCATCACACATACAGCTACTGCACAAGAAGCCGCAGAACGAGCAGCCTATGCCGTTCGTAAAGGGGATGCGGATGTCTTGATGAAGGGTCTTGTACCAACAGCGACGTTCATGAAAGCCGTATTGAACAAGGAAACCGGCTTACGTTCGGGAAACGTATTGTCCCACGTGGCACTATTTGAAGTACCTGGTCGGGAAACGGCTATCGGACTGACGGATGCCGCCATCCATATCGCACCAACGCTTGAAGACAAAGTCCACATCATTGAAAACGGAGTGACGGCACTGCGGGCGATTGGCTATACGTTACCGAAAGTTGCTGTCTTAGCAGCGGTCGAAGTCGTCAACCCGACGATGCAGGCGACCATCGATGCGGCACTGCTCACACAGATGAATCGGCGCGGACAGATCAAGGATTGCCTTGTTGACGGTCCACTTGCCCTTGATAATGCGGTTAATTTAGAAGCGGCGAAACAAAAGGGATTGACGGGAGACGTTGCAGGGGCAGCTGATCTTCTTGTCGTCCCCCAAATCGAGGTCGGAAACGTGATTTACAAATCGTTGATGTACTTTGCGCAGGCATCCGTCGCGGCAATTTTAGTCGGAGCGAAGGCACCTGTCGTTTTAACGAGTCGAGCGGATACAGCAGAAGCAAAACTGTATTCATTAGCCTTTGCCTTACTCAATGCCCAACCTACAAAAAAGCTCACACAGACAATCTAAGGGGGAACTCATAATGGTAGAAACAAACGTAGAAGCACGATTCAGTATCTTTGAAACAATGGCTATGGAAGATTACGAACAGGTCGTCTTTTGTCACGATAAGGTCTCAGGTCTAAAAGCGATCATCGCGATTCATGATACGACACTTGGTCCAGCACTCGGTGGTCTCCGTATGTGGAATTATGCGTCGGATGAAGAAGCATTGATCGATGCCCTCCGTTTAGCAAAAGGGATGACGTATAAAAACGCAGCAGCTGGATTAAACCTCGGTGGCGGAAAAGCTGTCATTATCGGCGATGCAAAAACACAAAAATCAGAAGCGTTGTTCCGGGCGTTTGGACGGTATGTCCAGTCGTTGAACGGACGTTACATCACAGCCGAAGACGTCAATACGACAGTTGCTGATATGGATTACATTCACATGGAAACAGACTTCGTAACAGGTGTCAGTCCGGCATTTGGATCAAGTGGTAACCCTTCACCGGTCACGGCATACGGTGTCTATCGCGGGATGAAGGCAGCAGCAAAAGAAGTGTACGGAACGGATTCGCTTGGTGGTAAAACGATCGCGATTCAAGGAGTCGGTAACGTCGCCTTTAACTTATGCCGTCACCTGCACGAAGAAGGAGCAAAACTGATTGTCACGGATATCAATCAAGATGCGTTACGTCGAGCGGAAGAAGCCTTTGGCGCCTTGGTCGTTGGCCCGGATGAAATCTACGGTGTCGAGGCCGATATTTTTGCACCGTGTGCACTCGGTGCGACACTCAACGATGAGACGATTCCGCAACTCAAAGTGAAAATCATCGCTGGTGCAGCGAACAACCAATTAAAAGAAGATCGTCACGGTGACATGTTACAAGAACGCGGTATTCTCTATGCACCAGACTTCGTCATCAACGCGGGCGGTGTCATCAACGTCGCCGATGAACTCGACGGATACAATCGTGAGCGGGCGATGAAAAAAGTCGAACTCGTCTACGATGCGGTCTCAAAAGTCATCGAAATCGCGAAACGCGATCATCTGCCGACATACCGGGCAGCAGAAAAGATGGCAGAAGAACGGATTGCAACGATGGGCAGTGCCCGGAGCCAATTTTTACGCCGTGATAAAAATATCCTAGGATCACGCGGATAAGAGGAGGATTTCGATGAGCGAACGTATTTTAACGATCAATCCGGGTTCGACGTCAACGAAAATCGGGATTTTTGATGGAACAAAACAAGTGTTGACGAAAACGTTGCGCCATTCAGCTGAAGCGGTCGGAGGACCGCTTTCAGATCAGCTGAACAGCAGACGGCAAATTGTGTTGGATGTTTTGGCACACGAACAGATTGAAATGAAAGCGCTTACGGCAATCGTCGGTCGAGGTGGTTTGCTCCGTCCTCTCGTCAGCGGAACATACCGGGTCAATCAAGAGATGCGTAATGACTTGTTGAACGGGACGTTTGGGGTCCATGCATCGAACCTAGGTGGATTATTGGCAGATGAGATCGGACAAACACTTGGCATTCCGGCTTTTATCGTGGATCCCGTCGTCGTGGATGAACTCGAACCAATCGCGCGACTTACGGGCTTACCTAAACTTGAACGAAAAAGTATTTTCCATGCCTTGAACCAAAAAGCGGTCGCCAAGCGGTATGCAAAGGATCTCAAGACACCGTATGAAGAAATGCGGTTGATCGTGGCGCATATGGGCGGTGGAATTACGGTCGGTGCCCATCTCAAAGGACGTGTGATTGATGTCAACAATGGCTTAGACGGAGAAGGATCATTTTCGCCAGAACGAAGCGGTTCCTTGCCTGTTGGTCAACTAGTAGAACTATGTTATAGTACCAAGTATAAACTTGAAGAAATGAAGCGTCTGATCGTCGGGTCAGGCGGACTTGTCGCGCATTTAGGCACATACGATGCAATTGAAATCGAGCGACGGATTGATGCAGGAGACGAAAAGGCTGCTCTGCTCTATGAGGCGATGGCATATCGTGTCGCAAAAGAAATTGCCGGCCAAAGTGCCGTTTTATATGGTCAAGTCGACGCCATTCTCTTAACGGGTGGTTTGGCGTACAGTGACCGACTAACAGCGGCGATCGAGGAGCGGATTGCCCACCTCGGACCGGTCGTTCGGATACCCGGGGAAGATGAATTACGTGCTCTTGCGGAAGGTGTCTTACGTGTCTTACGCAACGAAGAACAAGTCAAGGAATATGGAGGCGAACCAACATGGCGAGAGAATATGACGTCGTTGTCCTAGGTGGTGGTCCTGGTGGGTACGTGGCAGCGATTCGTGCTGCCCAAGCCGGGAAAACGGTAGCAATCGTCGAACAAGGTAAGTTAGGTGGAACATGTCTGCATCGTGGCTGTATTCCGTCAAAAGCGTTCTTGAAATCGGCAGCGGTCTATCAGACGGTTAAACACGCCGCTACATACGGCGTTGACGTACCAGAATCGTTTTTGCGATTCGAACAGGTCAAACAACGAAAACAAGACATCATCGATGGTCTCGAATCAGGCATCCAGCATCTGATGAAAAAAGGGAAAATCGATGTTTTTCATGGGCGAGGTTCGATTCTTGGACCAAGTATCTTTTCACCGATGCCAGGTACGATCAGTGTCGAACCGGAAGAAGGTGAAGGCGAATTGATTTTACCCCGGCAATTGATTGTGGCGACGGGTTCTCGTCCACGTCCGCTACAGGGGCTGGCCTTTGATTCAGAATACGTCCTCAGTTCAGACGAAGCACTCGACATGAACGCTTTACCCGAGTCGATCGTCATCATTGGTGGTGGGGTCATCGGAATCGAATGGGCATCGATGCTGACTGATTTTGATGTTGCCGTCACGGTCGTCGAATTCAGTGACCGGATTTTGCCGACGGAAGATCAAGCCGTCAGTCGAGAAGTTGCCCGTCAATTGAAAAAACGTGGTGTCAAAATCATAACGAGTGCCGCCGCACAGAGTGACAGCTTCCGACTGAAGGAGTCTGGCGTGACGATTGACGTCGACCGTAATGGAGAGAAGACGACACTTGCAGCCGATAAGCTGTTGGTCGCAATCGGCCGGATGGCGAACGTCGAAGGAATCGGGCTTGAAAATACGAATATCATCGTCGAGAACGGATTCATCCAGGTCGATGATGACTTCCGGACGAAAGACAATCATATCTTTGCCATTGGAGACGTCATCGGTCGTCTGCAACTGGCCCACGTCGCTTCAGCAGAAGGCACAAAAGCCGTCGAGACGATTGTGAATGGTTCGACGACCCCACTGAATTACGCATTTGTTCCGCGTTGTATCTATAGTGTGCCGGAAGCCGCTTCCGTCGGTTTGACAGAAGCCGAAGCAAAAGCGGCAGGACTCGATGTCAAGATAGGGATGTTTTCGTTTAATGGGCTTGGAAAAGCTCGAATCGAAGGGGAAGCAGCAGGATTCATCAAGCTTGTATCGGATGCAAAGACAGATGATTTAGTTGGGGTTCATATCGTCGGACCGAAAGCGACGGAATTGATCAGCGAAGGTGGTCTGGCGCTCGTCTTAAATGCGACAGCATGGGAAGTCGGACAGCTCGTTCATCCGCATCCTGCACTATCAGAAGCATTTGGCGAAGCAGCGTTAGCAGTCGATGGATTAGCGGTTCACGCCTAAGGAGGAAAAACAGATGGAGAAAATAGAATTCAAAGAACTGGTCGAGTTAGGTTTGACGGAACAAGACGCGATTCAGATGTTCGAGACGATGGTCCGGGCGCGGAAGATTGACGAACGGATGTGGAAATTGAACCGGTCGGGTAAGATTCCGTTTCTTGTGTCATGTCAAGGACAAGAAGCCGCCCAAGTCGGAGCGGCGTATGCCCTCGAAAAAGGAACGGACTATATTTTACCGTACTACCGGGATCTTGGCGTCGTCTTACACTTTGGACAGACGTCACGCGACATCATGTTATCAGCTTTTGCGAAAGCGGAAGATCCAAACTCAGGCGGACGCCAGATGCCCGGTCATTATGGGTCACGTGCCTTGAACATCGTGACAGGATCGAGTCCGGTGACGACACAAGTCCCGCATGCTGTCGGGATCGCCCTCGCTGCGAAGATGCGTCAAGAACCACTGGTCGCTTACGTCTCGTTTGGAGAAGGCTCTTCGAACCAAGGGGACTTCCATGAAGGGGCAAACTTTGCCGGGATTCATAAATTACCGGTCATTCTGTTCTGTGAAAACAATAAATATGCGATCTCAACACCACTTTCGAAACAATTGTCAGCCAAACATGTTGCGGACCGGGCGATCGGTTACGGAATGCCGGGTGTGACGATTGACGGAATTGACCCGCTTGCTGTTTATAAAGCCGTCAAAGAAGCGCGTGAACGCGGGCTTCGTGGTGACGGTCCGACCTTGATTGAAGTCGAAGTCGAGCGTCTTGTTCCTCACTCATCAGATGATGATGATAAATCGTATCGCTCAGCAGAAGAACTCGCTGAACTGAAAACACGCGACGGGGTCAAACTGTTCCGTGAAAAGTTGATTCAAATGGGTGTCCTGACGGAAGAGACGGCGCAAGCCATCGAAGCAAAGCTCGAACAGGAAGTGGATGAAGCAACCGCTTATGCGGAAGCGGCTGCTTACGATACACCAGAAAACACACTCCGTTACGTGTACGATGAGGGGGAAACGAAATGACGACGTTGAGTCTAATCGAAGCAATCAATAGTGCGATCAAGGAAGAAATGGAACGAGATGATTCTGTATTTATCTTAGGTGAAGATGTTGGTGTCCGTGGTGGTGTTTTCCGCGCGACACAAGGATTACTCGAACAATTCGGGGAAGCACGTGTCATCGATGCCCCGCTTGCCGAAAGTGCGATTGCCGGAGTCGGAATCGGTGCCGCGATGTACGGCATGCGTCCGATTGCTGAAATGCAGTTTGCTGATTTCATCATGCCTGCCGTCAATCAGATCGTCAGTGAAGCGGCTAAAATCCGCTATCGTTCAAACAACGACTGGTCGTGTCCGATCGTCATCCGGGCGCCGTTTGGTGGCGGGATCCATGGAGCCTTGTATCATTCCCAATCGGTCGAAGCGATGTTCAACTCGACACCCGGCTTAAAGATCGTCATCCCATCGAATCCATATGATGCCAAAGGGTTACTGAAGGCGGCGATCCGCTCAAACGATCCTGTCTTGTTCTTTGAACATAAACGCGGGTACCGTCTGCTTAAGGGAGAAGTACCGGATGGCGATTATACGGTTGAAATCGGAAAAGCGGATGTCAAACGAGAAGGCGAAGATCTGACGGTCATCACCTATGGTCTTTGTGTCCAATTCGCACTTGAAGCGGCAACGCGTCTTGAAAAAGACGGCATCGATGTCCACATTCTGGATTTACGGACCGTCTATCCGATCGACCGGGAAGCAGTCGTCGCAGCAGCACGGAAAACGGGGAAAGTCCTGCTTGTAACGGAAGACAACAAAGAAGGCAGCGTCATGAGTGAAGTGTCGGCCATCATTGCCGAAGAAGCTTTGTTTGATCTCGATGCGCCAATCGAACGGCTCTGTGGTCCGGATGTGCCAGCGATGCCATACGCACCGACGATGGAAAAATTCTTTAATGTCTCCAGCGAAAAAATCGAAGATAAAATCCGGACGCTACACGCGTACTAAGGGGGAAGCATCCATGAAAACCGAAACCTTAACGATGCCACAACTCGGGGAGAGCGTAACCGAAGGAACGATTTCACTTTGGCTCGTCAAACCAGGTGACACTGTCAAAAAATATGATCCGATTGCCGAAGTCATCACGGATAAAGTCACAGCAGAAGTCCCGTCGTCGTTTGACGGTGTGATTGAAAAACTGTTGGCAGAAGAGGGCGACACGCTGCAAGTCGGCGAGGCCATCGTCACGTTACAAGTCAGTGGCGGTTCAACCGAAGTCGCAGCGACAGAAGAAGCGGTTCCGGCTGTCGAAGAAACAGTCGTCTCGAGTGACCAATCGATGAAAAAACGGTATTCACCAGCTGTTCTGAAACTGTCTTCCGAGCATGCGATCAATCTCGAACAGGTGACGGGTACAGGAGCAGGCGGACGGATTACCCGGAAAGATCTCTTAAAAGTCATCGAAACGGGTCAAATTCGTCAACCGGATACGGTCGAAGCACCGACGATTGAGTCTGTTCCGGCAGTAAAACCAGAAACACAATCAGAACGACAAGAACAGCCGCAAGTCGCGCGACCTCAAGCGGCTAAACCGATGACGAGCACGACAGAAGCCGGAGATATCGAAATTCCGACGGCGGGTGTCCGTCAGGCCATTGCGACGAACATGGTCCGCTCGAAGCAGGAAGCGCCGCATGCCTGGTTGATGATTGAAGTCGACGTGACGAACTTGGTCGAAGCCCGGAATCGGCATAAAGATGCATTCTTTAAACAAGAAGGCGTTAAGTTGACGTTCCTTCCGTTCTTCATGAAAGCAACGGTCGAAGGTCTAAAAAAACACCCGATCATGAATTCAACATGGGCCGGCGAAAAGATCATTCAGAAAAAAGCGATCAACTTGTCACTAGCCGTCGCGACGCAAGAAGCGTTGTTCGTACCGGTTGTCAAGAATGCCGATGAACTGAGCATCAAAGGTCTTGCTCGGGCGATCGATGATTTTGGTAAACGGTCACAGGCTGGAAAATTGTCGTCAAGCGAGATGCAAGGTGGTACGTTTACGGTCAATAACACCGGTTCATTTGGTTCGATTCAATCAGCACCAATCCTTAATTTCCCACAAGCGGCGATTTTGTCGGTCGAATCGATCGTCAAACGTCCGGTCTGGGTCAACGGGATGTTTGCGGCGCGTGATATGGTCAATCTCTGTATGTCGATTGATCACCGGGTACTTGACGGACTCGTTGCCGGTCAATTCCTCCAGACGGTCAAACAGTCACTGGAATCGATTGATCCAAATCAATTGTCTTTATATTGATTGGGACAAATGTATTGACAGGAAACCGTTTCCCACGTAACATAAAAAACAATTACACAACAACAGACGCAACGACGAAGAGAAGTAACCTATGAAACGATTGAAGAGAGCTGATGGGTGGTGCGAATCAGTATCGGGAAACAGGTGAATGGACTTCTGAGCATCAGACCGAACTTACAGTAGGCTCTGACGGTTACCTTCCGTTATCGAGGACGACGAATCAGGGCAACCGGTTCGTTCGAGGGGACTAGTAATAGTCAACGAAGGTGGTACCGCGGGTTTTCCCGTCCTTCATGTTTATCATGAATGGGCGAGAAGACCCTTTTCGTATTCAACTGAATAAAAAAATCGATGAATGAGTTAAGTAGTCAGACGAATCATTGTTCCAGAGAGCGGAAGAGAGGTGGGACTTCCGTACAATGATGTCTGATGAATGGTCTCATGAGAGCAGGACTGAACGCTAAGTAGGTCATGACGGAAGCCCCCGTTATCGTAGGCTACGATGTCTCGTCAAGACGCATCGGAATCGAGTGGGAACAGTTATTGTTCCAATTGTGAGGTGGCACCGCGAGTCTATCGTCCTCCATACGGCATATTTTTGCTGTATGGAGGATTTTTTTATACCAGGAGGCGAACAGGATGATTGAGACAGATGAACTGATCATGGAGCAACTAGAGATGAACGGAGATGAGTTGACTCCGATTTCAATCTTTTTAAATATCGAAGGGGAACGGAAATGTTTGCTTGAAAGTTCGACGAACGTCGGGCACGCAAGATATTCGATCATCGGTGTCAATCCGGTTGAATTGCTTCGGGCGGAAGGGAATCACGTGACACGGCAAAATCTTCGGACTGAGGAAATAAGCACGCAGACAGGAAATCCAGTGCAACTGTTGCAACAAGCCGTCACGCGCCCTATCGCGAATACCGAGTTTCCGTTCCTGAGCGGTGCAATCGGCTACGTCGGGTACGATACGATTCGTTCGTATGAAAACATCGGAGCTGTCCCGGACAGCGACCGGCACTTACCAGACGCCTTGTTGGCTGTATATGATGAAGTCATTTTATACGATCACCTGGAGCATCGGGTCCACTTGATCCATACGTCAATCGGTGGACTGACAGACCGGACAGAGATGAGACGTCGGCTCCAAGCACGCAAAAATCAGTTGGAACGGACGGGCGAACAGACACGGATTGAGCGTCCCCTTGAAAATATCGTCTATCAGCCGCAACTTGAAAAAGAAACATTTTTATCGCTTGTCGATCAAGCAAAAGAACATATTCGGAAAGGGGACGTGTTCCAACTGGTCTTGTCACAACGACTGGATGCTACATTTGCCGGTGATCCGTTTCACTTTTACCGAAAACTTCGTCAGGACAATCCGAGTCCTTATCTGTTTTACATCGATCTCGGTGAAGTCATCGTGCTTGGAGCGTCACCGGAAAGTTTGATTCAAGTCAAAGGGCGGCGGGTTACGACGAATCCGATTGCCGGAACACGGCCAAGAGGGAAAACGAAACGGGACGACGAACGGCTTGCCGAGGAGTTGGCGCAAGATGAAAAGGAACAGGCGGAACATAAAATGCTCGTTGATTTAGGACGGAATGATCTGGGGCAAGTCTGTCAGGTCGGAACGGTTCGAGTTTCACGGCAGATGGAGATTGAACGCTTCAAAAACGTCATGCACCTTGTTTCCGTGGTCGAAGGGACATTGACGGAAGGAAAGACAGGTGCCGATGCACTGGTCGCCTGTTTACCTGCAGGGACGGTCTCCGGCGCACCGAAGATTCGAGCGATGCAGCTGATCAATCAATATGAGACAAAAAAGCGAGAAGTGTATGCAGGGGCGGTCGGATATTTTGATGTCAGTGGTAATCTCGATTTTGCGCTTGCAATCCGGACGATGGTCATCCAAAACGGAAAAGCATATGTTCAGGCGGGAGCGGGAATAGTCTATGACTCTGATCCGACCCTGGAGTACGAAGAGACTTTGCATAAAGCGAAGTCCTTACTGGAGGTTTGGAAATGATTGTACTGATTGATAATTATGATTCCTTTACCTATAACTTATATCAATATGCGGCTGTATATGATGACATCGAAGTCATCCGAAATGATGCGATAAACGTACAGGCGATCGCCGACTTACGTCCGTCAGGGATTATCTTATCACCGGGACCTGGGAATCCGACCGACGCTGGAATTTGTCTGGATGTTATTCATGCTTACTCCGGTAAGATTCCCATACTAGGTGTCTGTCTCGGGCACCAAGCGATCGGACAGGCGTTTGGTGGTCAAGTCATCGAAGCACCAGAGATTCGGCACGGGAAAACCTCGACGATCCGTCAGTCGGGTCGATTGTTTACAGGTCTACCGGAACAGTTGGATGTGATGCGGTACCACTCGCTGATTGTCGAACGGACGACTTTACCGGATGTCTTGACGATCACGGCTGAAACAGAAGATGGAACGATCATGGCACTCGAACATCGAGAACATCCGACCTATGGGATTCAGTTCCATCCCGAATCGATTGGGACACCAGATGGGCAACAGATGATACAACGATTTATCGAACTGACGAAGGAGTGACAGGAATGAAGGACGTATTGACGAAATTGACGAACGCACATCATCTCCGATATGAAGAAATGCAACAAGCTGCCCGTCAGCTATTTGACACGGATGTGACGGACAGTGAAATCGCAGCGTTTCTGGTCGCATTAAAAGCCAAAGGTGAGACGGCAGAAGAGTTAGCGGGACTGGCCTCGATCATGCGCGAAGTTGCGCTTGCCATTCCGGTCACGAGCAGTGGATTCATCGACAACTGTGGCACGGGGGGAGACGGATCCCAGTCGTTTAACATCAGCACGACGGCAGCATTTGTCTTAGCCGGTGCCGGAGCAAAGGTCGCAAAACATGGCAACCGGAGTGTTTCAAGCAAGACCGGAAGTGCGGATGTGCTCGAGGCGTTAGGGGTTCCGCTTGATGTGACACCGGAAGAAATCGCGGACTTACTCGAAACGAATGGAATTGCCTTCTTGTTCGCCCAACGGATGCATCCCCGTGTCAAACAAATCATGAAGGTGCGACGTGACTTACGGATTCCGACGATTTTCAACTTGATTGGTCCTTTAACCAATCCGGTACCTTTACAAACGCAGTTGCTGGGGATTTACCGGGAAGATTTGCTTGAGACGATGGCCTTGACGTTACATCGGTTAGGACGAAAACGAGCCATCGTTCTCCATGGCGCCTGTGGGATGGATGAAGCGTCGTTAGCGGGTACAAATCAATTGGTTTTACTCGATCGAGGCGAATTGATCCGGTTCAGTTTACATCCGGAAGAAGTCGGTCTGCAGGTCGCACCGATTGAAGCCATCCGCGGTGGGACGGCAGCTGAAAATGCGGATATCTTATTACGGGTCTTACACGGAGAAGCGGGTCCATACCGGGATACCGTCCTGCTCAATGCCGGGATCGCCCTGTTTGCGGAAGGACGGGTCCAAACGATTCGTGAAGGGATTGAACACGCGGCAGACAGTATCGATTCCGGTCGTGCCTTTGAAAAACTACAGTACTTGCAACGCATGAAACGACAGGAGGCAATCGGATGAATATTTTAGACCGAATCATCGACACGAAACGACTTGAAGTGCAACAGTTGAAACTAGAGGGTCTTCCTTTGGTCGAGCGTCCCTCCCTTACGCCAACCATTCATCAATCGCTTGGTGGAACGGATCTATCGGTCATCGCGGAAATCAAACGGGCTTCGCCGTCTAAAGGCGACATCTCACTAAATGTCGATCCGGTGGCACAAGCGAAACGGTATGCGGCGAGTGGAGCGACCGTCATCTCGGTCTTGACGGATGCAACGTATTTTAAAGGGAGCATGCAAGACCTGGCAGCTGTCGCCCAAGCAGTGGATGTCCCTGTTTTGTGTAAGGACTTCATGATTGACCGGATTCAAATCGATGTCGCCAAAGCACATGGTGCACGTTTGATTCTGTTGATCGTCGCTGCGCTCGACGATGAGACGTTACACGATTTGTATGACTATGCGTATGCGAATGGACTCGAAGTGTTGGTTGAAGTCCATGATGCAACTGAACTGGAACGAGCAGAACGGTTACAAGCCAAAATCATCGGCATCAACAATCGTAATTTAAAAAAATTCGAAGTGAACCTGGAAACATCACTCCAGTTGCTCAAGGCAAAATCAGAAAATGTCCGTTATATCAGCGAAAGTGGCATCAAGACGATAGAAGAAGCCAAAATGTTACATGCGGCCGGAGCAGATGGCATTTTGATCGGGGAAACGTTGATGCGGGCAGACGATCCGGCAGAGTTCATTCAAACTGTCAGTGGGGCGCATCATGACACGCATTAAGTTTTGTGGCTTAAAACGGATCGAAGAGGTGAAATATGCGGCTGAACGGGCAGACTATATCGGATTTGTTTTTGCACCAAGCAAACGGCAAGTCACACGTTTAGAAGCCGCGGTTTTACGGAAACACATCCCGGTCGATGTAAAAGTCGTTGGCGTGTTCGTCTCACCGACACGAAAGGAAGTCGATGAAACGATTGAGCAGGTCGGATTGGACTTGATTCAACTGCATGGTCCAGTATCGGACGAGTTGTTCCGCGATCAACACGTCCCGATTATTCAAGCGCTCCCTGCAGATGCGGCCTCATCGATTCATCCCGATGCCGATTATGTCTTGTTCGATGCACCGGAAGCCGGTAGCGGACAGACGTTTGATTGGACGACGGATCTACAAGCGGATCAACCAATCTTTGTCGCAGGGGGGCTTCGGGCGGACAATGTCCAACACGTCATCGAACGGTATCATCCGTTTGCAGTCGATGTCTCAAGTGGGATTGAAACAAATGGTCAAAAAGATCTGAAAAAAATGCAGGCATTCACGGATGCCGTAAAGGAGACTTTCAAATGACACGTTATTCACAACCGGATGCACTGGGACAATACGGAATCTACGGAGGACGTTATATTCCGGAAACCTTGATGCAAGCCGTTCTTGAACTCGAACAAGCCTATGCGGAAGTGAAAGAAGACCCGACTTTTTATGAACGGATGAATGACTTGCTCGAAAACTATGTTGGTCGAAAAACACCACTTTATTATGCCGAGCATTTAACACGAGCCATCGGTGGGGCAAAAATTTATTTGAAACGCGAAGATTTGAATCATACAGGTGCTCATAAAATCAATAATACGATTGGTCAAGCACTGCTCGCTGAACGAATGGGGAAACGAAAAATCGTAGCGGAGACGGGTGCCGGACAACATGGTGTCGCGACGGCGACCGTCTGTGCCCTGCTTGATTTAGAATGTGTCATTTTCATGGGAGAAGAAGATATTCGCCGTCAGGAACTGAACGTTTTCCGGATGGAGTTACTGGGTGCGAAAGTCGTTTCCGTGACACAAGGGAGCCGGACGTTAAAAGATGCCGTCAATGAAGCGTTACGTTACTGGGTCAAACATGTCGATGATACGCATTACTTGATGGGCTCCGTCCTCGGACCACACCCGTTCCCGGAAATCGTCCGTGATTTCCAAGCCATCATCGGTCAAGAGACGCGGGCACAAATCCTTGAAAAAGAGGGGAAATTACCGGAAGCGATCGTCGCTTGTGTCGGCGGAGGAAGTAATGCAATCGGGATGTTCCATCCGTTCATCGAGGATGAAGACGTCGCGTTATACGGCATCGAAGCAGCGGGAAGTGGACTGGATACGGATAAACACGCAGCGACGATGTCAAAAGGGGAAGTCGGGGTCTTACATGGCTCAATGATGTATCTGTTGCAAGATGACCATGGTCAAGTGACGGAAGCCCATTCGATTTCAGCCGGACTGGATTATCCTGGTGTCGGTCCCGAACATAGTCTGTTAAAAGATATTGGCCGTGTCCAGTATGAGGCCGTCACGGATCAACAGGCACTGGATGCCCTGCAATTGTTGTGTCAAAAAGAAGGCATCATTCCAGCGCTTGAAACGGCGCATGCCATCGCTCATGCAACAGAACTTGCCAAAGAGATGCAACCGGAAGAAGTCGTCGTCATCTGTCTGTCAGGACGCGGCGATAAAGATGTCATGACAGTCAGAAATGCTTTGAAGGGGGAAGCCTGATGCGTTTAGAACAAGCAATCCGCACTGTTAATCAACGTGGTGAAAAAGCATTTATTCCCTATGTGATGGGAGGGGATGGAGGAATCGAGCGGTTGCCCGCCATCTTGGCATTTCTTGAAAAATCAGGAGCGACGGCGATTGAGGTGGGTGTCCCGTTTTCTGATCCCGTCGCGGATGGTCCTGTCATTCAAGAAGCCGGATTACGTGCTTTGGCAAAACAGGTCAGTCTAAAAGATGTTTTAGAAGCGATTCGAGTGGCGAGACAGTCGACGACCGTTCCGATTGTCGTCATGACGTATTTAAATCCGATTTTCCGGTATGGGATCGACAGCTTCCTTGCCACGTGTCGTGAAGTTGGAGTCGATGGTTTAATCATTCCGGATTTGCCACTTGAGCAAAGCAATCAGTTTTTTGCCGGACGCAACAAACAAGAGATCGCCCTTGTTCAACTCGTGTCCTTGACGAGTCCGATCGAACGGATTGAGAAACTGGCAACCCATAGTGAAGGATTCCTGTACGCCGTCACGGTCAACGGGACAACAGGGGGGCAAACGCACTTCGGTGATGCATTAGAAGAGCATTTGGCGAAAGTCGCTCAATTGAGCCCGGTTCCTGTCTTAGCTGGTTTTGGGATCAGTACACCGGAACATGTCCGTCAACTCAGCACAAGTGTTGCCGGCGTCATCGTCGGGAGCAAAATCGTCGAGTTATTGCACCAAGGTGATGAAGTGGCCATCGAACAGTTGATGGCTGCCCGGTTACCGGATGTGACGGTGTAAGTTGATTTGAAAAGGGTGGACTGACAAGTCAGTCGTTGAAATTCAAAAAAGGGTGCCCGGATTTCAAATCCGGGCACCCTTTTTGTAGTGAAATCATTTTATTTTTCAGCGTGACTTTTCAAGACATCTGCGACAAGACCAGACACGTATGGACTCCCGCGGTCTTCTTGTTCGACGGACTCAATCATGATGGCGACGAGTAAGTCTTTTTTGTCATCATCATAACCGACGAAAAAGCCGTTCTCTTGCCCGTTTTCTTCGCCTGCCTTTTTCAATTCGGCCGTCCCGGTCTTTCCGGCGACCTTGACTTCTGGAATGTCTGCCGGAAGTGGATACCCGGCATGGACGACGTCATAGAGATCGTCCCGGATCATCGCGGCATCCTTGGCATCGAGGACGTCTTTTTTCCAAACCTGCTTGGTTGTTTCTTCCGTCAATAATGTCGGTCGATAAATGATACCGTCTGTCAGGAAAATTTCGTACATCGAAGCCAGATGGAGGATGTTCGTCAACATTTGGCCTTGCCCATAAGACGTATCCATCAATTGACCATCAGACGCAATCGAACCATCGTTTGAGATTTGTGAAGCACGCATCGGATACGTGAAGGGAATCTTTTCTCCGTATCCTAACGCTTCAAGACCGGACGTAAAGGCTTCCGTTCCAATCTGTTCCAACGTTGATTTCGCAAAATAGATATTGTCCGAGTAGACCAAGGCATTATGCAGATTAACAGGATCCGGTGTCTCGTGAATCCGGGTGACGTTAAAACCATCGATCTTTGTTTTCAACCCGTCAATCGTGTAGTCTTTTTCGGGATCAAGCGTTTTACTCTTGAGGCCGACTGCTGCCGTCAAGGGTTTTTGGGTCGAGCCGGGTGCGAATGCACTCGTAAAACGATTGAGTAAGGGTTGATCCGGATTTTTTGTCAACGCATCAAGGCGCGCTTGGGAAATCCCGGTCGTGAACTCGGCCGGATCGAACCCAGGTGAGCTGAGGAGCACACGGGTCTCACCGGTCCGTGGATCGATTGCGGCTGCTGTTCCTGGATCGTCTTTCATCGTTTTGTACGTCTGTTGTTGTAATGTGCCGTCAATCGTCAGCTGGATGTCCTGTCCATCCTTTGCTTCAGTTTCAGCTACATCAATGGTTGTGTCATCTGGTTTAATGATCTCGATCCGGGCACCGGCCGTGCCGCGTAATGTCTCATCAAGTACCTGTTCGAGTCCTCGTTTTCCGACTTGTTCCCCGGCCTGAATCGTTTGTTTTGATTGTTTGATCTCATCTGCTGTCGCGGAACCAGTATATCCGATCAAATGTGAAGTCGCCTTGCCGAATGGATACGTCCTCACTTCGGTTTCCTTGATACCGACACCATCGACTTGCTCGAGTCGTGTCAGTTGTGATTTGGCGTCAGCAGCATAGGTCTTCAGCGGAACGAATTGTCCGTCTTTGACCCAGCTTGCACCGAGTGCATCTTCGATCGAGGAAACGGGTCGATCGAGTAATTTCGCAAGTGTCGAAACATCTTTGAGTTGTCCTGCGATCGCCCCGACTTGAGCCCCTGTATCCGTCGTCGCGAGTGGTCGTTTTTCGGAATCGAGGAGGTCGCCTCGTTTCGCCTCAAGAGTCGTTAACTGCACACGATCGTCTTTCTTGAAACCCTTCAGGACAAAGGATGAATCCCAATCGATATACCAGTTTTCCGAGTCCCTCTGTTTTTCGAACGTCAATGGAACTTGTTTGTCATAGGAAACAGCTCCTGCTAACGTCTCAAACGAAATCTCGACGGGTAAGCTTGCTTTTTTGGAATCCTCATTTTCCGTCGATTTCAACCGTTTTACGGAAAGCTCCTCGATGTCCAATGAAGCGGCTAACTTTTTGGTCCGTTCAATGAATTCTTTTTTACCATAGGTACTTTTAGTCTGTTCGCTGGCATACTCAGCATACATCTTGTCGTAATCTTGTTTTTCCCATAACTTGATATAGGCATCTAATCGTTCCTCCGCTGTCGGTGCATCCTGGCAACCGGTCAGAACAACGAGACCGAGCGTAGTTGAAAGTAGGAGCGGGATTGTCGGCTTCAAGATGTTTCCTCCTTTGAACAACATAGTATTTGTTACCACCGTACCATTCTTTCCCCGGGATTTCATCTCGAACGAAACACGAAAAAAACACGCGAATGAGGACATTCGCGTGAGATCAACAAAACGATTAGTTAAAGTAGTTGAGTGGATTGACACTGTTTGCAGCAGAAGAAGCGCTGTAAACGTAGTTTCCCCGGTGCATTTCAAAATGAAGGTGTGATCCAAAAGAGTTTCCGGTATTGCCGATATTCCCGATTCTTGAACCCTTGGCGATCTTTTGTCCGACGGAAACAGCTCGGCTACTCAAGTGAGCATATACCGTCGTATAAGATAACCCGTTGACTGTATGTTTCATCATGATGTGGTTGCCGTAAGCACCATAATACCGTGATGTGATGACCGTACCGGCAGCAGACGCATAAACAGGGGTACCGGTCGGAGCAGCGATGTCGATTCCATTATGGAATGTGTAACCATACGTGCCGCTAGCGGCACCGTATCCTTGTGCGATTCGTCCGCTAGCAGGGCGGGAAAAGCCGCTTGATGCTTTTGACGCAGTTGTGACACTGTATTTTTTAGCGTATGTAGAAGAGATGTAACGTGATGTACCACCGTAAGAAATTTTTGTCCATGAGCCGGAAACACCTAGATAATTGAAAGTTTGTCCTGAATTGACACTACCGACGACCTTGTAAGCGGTCGAAGGGCCCGTCCGAACGCGTAAGCCATCTGCTGTTACTTTTACTTTGTACGTTGTCGCTGCGTCAACTTTTTGGGTAGTCGTTGTAGCGAAACCTGAAACCATCAGTGCTGTCATTGTCATAGTTGTAATCATGCGTTTCATGTAGAAGTTCCTCCTAGAAGTGTGAAAGGCGACGGACGATTATGTAAGGGAACAAGCCCTTTCAAAGTTGTAAGATACAGAGCATTATGTATTTAATATGTATAAATATTTTCTTGATAGAATGATTATAGCATCGCGAATAACACAGAAATATTTCAGTTTCATTGCAAGATTATAGTTGTATAACATATATTGTAATGGTAAATATTTCATTTATAAACTAAATTTAATTTTAACAAAATAGAATCAATAAGATGTTTTTTGAATAAACATAAAAAAACGTGACGATGCAAAAAAACGCATCCTCACGTATATAGGAAAAAAGACTTAGTTGGAAACAGGTGCAAAAACGGTCAAATGTTGACTTAAGACCTGAACGGTAATCGGAAGATGTCCTGCCGTATCGCCATCCGCGTTGATCGGGAGATGTTCTTTCGAATCGATACGGACTTCTTTTGTCGTAAAATAATCGACTTGATCGGCATCTGCGATACCACCTGTCAATAGTTTCGGTAACGCTTGAAGAGCATCAAAGAAGCCAAGCTGCTTGATGATGAAGACATGTAATAGTCCATCATCGACACGTGCTTCCTTAGCAAACGATTCGAAACCTCCAACTGAATTTGTCAGGGAAATGATTAAAAGCGGTGTTTCACCGTCAAATGATTTTTCGGTTGCCGTCAATTGAATCGGATAGGGACTATGATCTTTAAACGCTTTTAATCCTTCGATGAAATAAGCGACAGAACCGAGTGACGTTTTTTGCTCGACACTGACTTCTTCGACAGCTTCAGCGATCAATCCGACAGCGATGACGTTCATGAAATAATGATCATCATACTTTCCGATGTCCAGCGGACGAGAAGGGGCGTCTTCTAAAATACTGATGGCTTCTTGTGGATCAGTCGGAATGTTCAAGGCACGTGCTAAGTCATTGACCGTGCCGAGTGGAACGATACCGAGCGTCGGGCGGTAGTCTTGTTCCGCGATCCCCGTGATGACTTCATTGACCGTTCCGTCTCCGCCCATGGCGACAACAGCATCGTATCGTTCCTGAGCGGCCTGTTTCGCGAACTGCGTCGCATCCAGTTCTTTTTCTGTAAAGCGGACATCGACTTCCGTAAATCGTTGTGCTAACGTACCTTCAGCAAATTCCGCATGTTTTTTCCCGAGTTCTTTCCCAGATGATGGATTGATGATCAGCATGACTTTTGACAAGTTCAGTTCCTCCTTTGAATCTAACTCTTTCTATTTTCCCAACATGACCTAAACATAATCCTAGACAGAAAAAAACCTTGCACATCACTGGAATCGTGATGTGCAAGGGGGGAGATCACATTATCGACGCGCGATTGGTGGCGGTGAAGCTTCACCTGCTGCAGGACGGACCACTTCTTCTTCGTCCCAACACTCTGTATTTTCAATGCCAAGTGCTTTTGCGGAGAAGACAGGGTCAAGTCCTTGTTTCCGTTGTTCTTGGTAATCATTGATGACTTTAAGAGCGATTCCACCTAGAAGTGAGATGGCTGTCAAGTTGATCAATGTCATACCCGCCATGAAGAGATCGGCAAAGCTCCAAACCATCCCGAGGCTGAGGACGGAACCGATGAAGACAAAGGCCATCGTGGCAATCCGGAAGCCAAAAATCGCAGCCGGACTCTTTTTGATGAATTCGATGTTCGTTTCACCGTAGTAGTAGCTGCCGACGATCGAACTGAAAGCAAACAGGAAAACACAGATGGCGATGAAAGCAGGTGCGATTGCACCAAGTTGTTCACCTAACGCATTTTGTAACATCTCGATGCCTTCGCCGTTACCAGACGCATAACTATCGCTGAGTAAGACGATGGCAGCAGTTGCCGTACAGACGATCAACGTATCGAGGAAAACACCAAGTGTCTGGAGGAATCCTTGTTTCGCAGGGTGTGAGACTTCAGCCGCAGCAGCTGCGTTTGGTGCTGATCCCATACCGGCTTCGTTTGAGAAGAGACCACGCTTGACGCCGAGTGAAATCGCAGCTCCGACCGATCCACCGAAAGCCTGTTCGATTCCGAAGGCACTCTTGAAGATCATCGCGAAGACACCAGGAAGTTCTGTCAGGTTCGTAACGACGACGAAGAGAGCGGCGATGAGATAAAGTGACGCCATGACCGGAACGACGATCGCAGAGAACTTCGCGACACGGTGGACGCCTCCAAAGATGACGAGTCCTGTTAAGACGACGAGTACGCCGCCGACGACGGCTTTGTTGACTCCAAAGGCGTTATCAAATGCTGCTGCAATCGTGTTTGATTGAACCGAGTTGAAGATCAGACCAAATGTGACGGCGATCAAAATCGCAAAGACGATACCGAGCGCCCGGTTTTTCAAACCTTTTTCGATGTAGTAAGCAGGTCCGCCGCGGTAAGCATTTGTTTTTGTATCGCGGACTTTATAGACTTGAGCAAGTGTACTTTCAATCAGTGCTGTTGCTCCACCGAGTAAAGCGACCATCCACATCCAGAACACGGCACCCGGTCCACCGAGCGTGATGGCAATCGTCACACCGGCTAGGTTACCCGTACCGATTCGTGTCGCTGCCCCGATGAAAAACGATTGGAGCGATGTGATGCTTTCTCCTTCGTCATCCGTCGTTTTTTCATTTTTATCGAGTGTCACCCGGAACATTTCTTTTAAGTACCGGAACTGAATGAATTTTGTCCGAATCGTAAAATAGATGCCGACTCCGATCAGTGCCGCGATTAAGATATAAGACCATAATAAGTTGTTCGCGAAATCGACTCCTGATTGTATTGCTTGTTGAAAGGCATCCATGTGAAAAATTCCTCCTAAGATTTTTTTGGTGAAGATAAAAAAGCTATACGTTGAATTATACAAATTTTCAGATAATTAGCAAGCTAAATTTGAAACTTTTTTTTGAAATCTAATTAGATTAATTATTCATTTTATAGAAGAGATGGTCATTTTAAGTGATTAAAAAAGACCTGTCATAATTAATATGACAGGTCGAAAATGGCGCTGCTAGAGGGTTAGAAGCTTACTCTGACAGGAGAAGTTGTTCATACAAAACATCAATCCGTGTCGACAGCTGTTCACGTAACAAAAAGAGTTCTGAAACTTTAATCAAATCTTGGGTGATGTCTAATTGCTGAGCAAGTAGGGCGACTTCCGCTTCTAACCGTTGAATGGCCTCTTCAAGTTGTGGACTCGTCAACGGAGCCTGGATCAGATTTTTCTGCTGACGACCCGTGGACAATGGTTTATGCGTGTTGGTAGTCACAGAACGTGCCTGCCGTTTAGAAGAAGCATATTCATAAGAACCGTGGAACACTTCGATCGTCTGATCGAGCCATAAGGTTTTCGAAAACAGGCGATTTAAAAAATAACGATCGTGGGAAACGGCGATCAACGTTCCGTCAAAGGATTCCAGAGCCTCTTCTAAGGCGTCCCGCGAATCAATATCCAAATGATTCGTCGGTTCATCTAAGACGAGTACGTTCAGATCGGAATGGACTAAAATGGCTAGCATCAGACGCATGCGTTCACCACCACTTAATGCCGTGACGGGCAAGAAGACACGAGGTCCAAAAAAGAGAAACTGGGCGAGGCGTTGGCGAGCAGTTCCTTCATCAACGTGGATCTGTGAGCGGAATACATCAATCAAACGGTCCGTATCAGGAAACGTAATATGCTGGGACAAATAACCGATTTTGACAGAGGGACCACGTAAGATCAGACCTGTCGTCGGCTCGATCTTTCCGAGTAGCAGGTGCAGGAGAGTCGATTTACCGCTTCCGTTTGCGCCGACGATGGCCAATCGATCTTTTGCCATCACTTCAAACGTGACGGACTGGAACAGTGTACGTTCGGAAAAGGAAACCCCGACGTCCTCTAACCGATAGACGGTTTGGCTGGTCTTGCCGTGTGCCGAAAAAACGAGGTCCGGAGTCTCGGCTTCGAGCTGTGGACGTTTGATCCGTTCGATCCGTTCAAGTGCCCGTTCCATTGACTTCGCTTTTCGAAACAGTTTTTCACTCGGCGGAGACGCTTCGTTCGCCCACTGCCGCAGGCGGCGAATAGCATCCTTCATTTGCTTGATTTTTTTTTGTTGTTCCTGATAAGCATGAAATTGTTCGAGCAAAAGACGTTCTTTCTCCGAAACGTAGAACGTATAGTTTCCCCGGTACAAATGAAGGTGTCCGTCCTCCAGTTCAACAACCCGTGTCACGACACGATCAAGGAACACCCGGTCGTGCGAGACAAGGAGGGCAGCGCCTGCATAACTCGTTAAAAAGGATTCAAGCCATTCGACGGCAGCTAAATCAAGATGGTTGGTCGGCTCGTCCAGAATCAGAAGGTCCGGCTCCACAAGTAACATTCGTCCAAGACAAATCTTTGTCTGTTCACCACCACTCAGTTGATGAAACGGACGAGAGAGGAGCGATTGAAGGTGAAGCCCGTTGATCATCCGTTCGACTTTTGAATCAAGTAAATAACCACCTTGACGTTCAAACCTTTCTGTCGCTAGCGTATAACGTTCGAGTAGCTGGTCCAACTGCTCGATTTCCGTCGCCATTTGTTGTTCGAGACGTTGTAGGGAATGGCGTAAATCAACTAATGAGGCAAATGCGGTCCATAAGACATCCAGACCTGTGAGCACGTGATCAAACTGCGGAAGCTGCTCGAGATACCCGATCGTCAAACCACTTTTTTGATACATCGCACCCGCATCGGGTGAATCGAGTGTGGCGATCAACCGTAAAAGTGTCGTTTTTCCACTTCCGTTTCGACCGATCAATCCGATACGGTCGTGTTGTTCGATAAAGAGGGACACATCCGTTAAGATGTCGTCACCTCCGAATTGTTTAGTAAGGTGTTGCAGGTCGCAAATCATCATCTAGAAATTCCTCTCTAGCGCATCAAAAAAGGAGAGCGCAAACAGCACTCTCCTACAGACGGTGGAAGATACGCTTTGCTTTATTTTTCAACTATGGAGTTCCTTTAAAAAGGGCAGACGTGTCCCTTAGAACGCCATTCCATGAAAAATCGCGCGTAACAGATACAGTTGTTCGATCAGCCAATCTTTACACGCAGCAAAACCCATTCCTCCACACCACCTTTTCGTTTTCGATAGGTTCATTTTATCATGGACGCGCGAACAGAAGAAAGAGATATTTTTATTTGAACCAACCGGCAATCGAGTTAAAGAAACTGCTGAGGGCATCAAATAATTTAGCAAAAAAGCCTTTTGTTTCTTCCGAAGTGGCAAATGCCTGAATGTCCTGCCCCGCATCTTTTAGACCACTCTCGATTTGCCCCCAGTTCAGGTCGGCTTGCTCCATTTGATTGAATAATCCGGTCAGGCGATCCATCTGCGCATCTGACAGATTGATGTTATTGTTTTGGATGACTTGGACGATGACGTTTTCAATCTCGACTTTTGTTTCCGGTTTTTGTTTTGCGATTTCGGCTTTGATTTCGTTCATCAAATCGGCCACTTTATCGGTCCCGACCGTCTTTCCGACGTCTGAAGTCACGGAAAGTTCTTGTTGGGCAAGATCTTTTCGCTCATCCGTCAGTTTAATGCCGGTCTCCGCCGATGTCTGATCGTATGCTTTCATGATACCGGTCAACGCGGACGTGCCGGTTACTTTATAAGGAGACGTGATGGTAATGTCGGCATCCGTCACGCCTGCCGTCACGAGGGCGTTCAAGTACATGTCTTTTGTCACCCAGGTGATGTTTTCAGTCGCGACCGACAGTCCGTCTCCCTTTTCAGCCAGTTCAATTTTGGCCGAAGAATACATTCCGCCACCACGTTGCGACTGGGGGATGTTTTTACCAAGGTATTTTTCTTCGTCCGCCGATGTCGCGATGATCGGCGTGATGCCTTCCGGTGCATTCAGGCGCGACAGGACCCATGCTTTGTCTTTGGCACCCAGTGATTCGCCGAGCGTAATAATCGTTTTGTCGACGATTTGCTCAGCCGAGGCAGCCGTCGGAAGCAGTAAAGTCGTAGCAAGCAATGCAGATGCCGTCCATGTCATTGTTTTATTCATCATCATAAATTCCTCCGTAAGTTAAGTATCAGGTACTAAGTTCAGTCTAATCGACCGTCTTCAGAAGAGAATCGGTCTCAAGGACGAGCGGACGTCCACCTTCCGCCATGTTCATTGTACAAAAAAGGGATGGAAATGACGAGAAAGGGTCAATTAAACGTTAAATCATGCTAAAATCAAAACAAATCAAATAGCGACCACTAGGGGAGTCAGTAGGCTGACTGAGACGACGAAGACGTTCGGACCCTTTGAACCTGATTAAGTTTGGACTTACGGAGGGAAGTGGCGTGAACCCTTCTTTATATGAGGTCTTTTCACGTCATACCTGACATCGGGTGTGGCGTTTTTTGATTAAAGAAGGGGGAAACGACATGACATTCAGTGAAGAAATTCGACAAGCAGCAAGACGGTACTGGGACAGTAGTTTTACCCATCCGTTCGTGACGGGCATCGCGGACGGGACTTTACCGGAAGCGAAATTTCGCCATTACGTCTTACAGGACGCGTATTATTTAAAACATTTTGCGAAGATTCAAGCCCGCGCGGCTTCGAAAGCCCACGATTTTGCGACGATTGCTGAACTGGCCGAGCATGCGACATCGACTTACGCGGCAGAACTGAGTCTGCACCAATCGTTTTTTGAACTGCTTGAAATCTCGAACGATACGTTGGCTGAGTTCGAACCGGCACCGACAGCATATGCGTATATTTCGCATATGCACCATGCAAGTGAAGGAACGCTCGGGGAGACCATCGCTGCTATTTTACCGTGTTATTGGCTTTACTATGAGATCGGACAACAATTACAAGCAGCGACACCGGCTTCACCGATTTATCAACAATGGATTGAGACATACAGTTCGGAATGGTTCGAGCGGGTCGTCTTTGAACAAATCGATCGTCTGAATGATTTGGCGGAGCGGGCAAGTGCCGAAGAACGGGAACGGATGAAACAACATTTCGTCAAAAGTTGTTATTACGAATTGATGTTTTGGCAGATGGGCTGGACGGAAGAGACGTTTGAGCAAACGTATCGTCAGACGATCGAGACCCCTTCGTCGACAGGAAAGAATAGGGAGCTAAACTAAAGAAAAACATTAAAAAACTGAACGATCCCACCTTGGAAAAGGAGGATTCGTTCAGTTTTCTTTGTCTTGCCAGTCGGTAAATTATTTTTAGCTGTGGCGTTCGATCAAATCAGCAAGGCGCTGTTTGACGGTAGCAGCGTTACGTAACTCCTGATTCGATAGCGACAGCGTCGTCATCGTTTCGTCAGCTCCCGCCATCTCACTGAACAGTGAGCCTAAGCTATGGGCACGGCGATCGATTTGTAAGACGATCTCAATACCGGACCGGTCTTGCAGCATGATGACTTCGATTTCATCAAGCTTATGCGCATAATGTGTTCCACGCGCTGAATATTCGAGTTCTTGGGCAATCGGCAGATCTTTTCGGAAACGCCCCGGAAGTTTTTCTGTATCGGCTTTTTTTAAACGGAATCCGAGATCTTCCATCGCTTCCAAAATGACCGATTGGAGGTCGTTGGCTTTGACGACGACGGCATCATGGTCGGATGGATCGACGGCTTGTGCGATATCGAGACCTGTCTCGATCCAGGATTTGGACTGACTGACAGACAGAGGGGTATTAAAAGGGACTTGAAGCGTAAACGGAATTTCCCGTTCGACGCCAGCTTCGATCGTAAAGGCCGCTTCGTTTAAAGCGAACCGGTCGAGTGTGAAAGTCGTAAAGGCCGTGTTGTCACCGACTTCTTCTTTATATTGAGTGTTAAAGGCGAGGTAAATCCGGTCGATTTCCTGATCGACGCTACCACCTTTGATGTGAACGACACCTTGAATCGTTCCACCGGGTTCACACTGGTCTTGTTCAAGTCGTGTATCGACCGTCGCGGCACCAATACCGATTTGGGAAAGAATTTTTTTGAACATGTTGTTTTCCTCCTTCAGGAATGAAGTAATCGTTTTTGAAATAAAGCTGACTTGCTTGTCGAACGGGAGTGAATTTGCTACAGTTTCGAAAGAACAAACAAAAAAGGACGGGACGATACGTGGAATTACACCAACTAAAAGATTTGCTTACCGAAAAACTGCAAGCCACATCCCTCATACACGCGACGATTAGCGGACCGCGTCTCAAATCGAATGATCTACGTCGAATCAAGTTAAAACCGATTCTATTAAGAGATACGTATGCGATCCAATTAGAGTTTCAACATGAACGGATCATTAAGCATGAGAATTTAAGTATAGAAGACTTTATTTTACGAATGGACGAATATTTTGATGAATTTCGTCAATTTTTATTTCGATTCGAGACGGAAGAACTGCAATTTCAATTGTCGAAGAAGATGAAAGTATCGCTTAAGACGACGGTCAAAGAACGTCTGCAAGCCGAACTATCGCATAATCGGAAGAAAAGTCATTTGTTAGAAGACGGAATACCGGTCCCCTTTTTGATTCGTTTAGGAGTCATGACGGAAAATGGACAAGTCAAACGACAAAAATACGATAAGTTCAAACAGATCAACCGGTTCCTTGAATTCGTTGAAGACAGCATCACGGCATTACCGACAGGACGAACGATACGGATTTTAGACTTTGGATGCGGAAAATCGTATTTGACGTTTGCTTTGTATCATTATTTGAAGGTCGTCAAAGGATTTGATTTGAACATCACGGGTCTGGATCTCAAAAAAGAAGTCATCGAAGAATGTACAGAAATCGCGGGTGATCTTGGATATGATGATTTGACGTTCCGCGTCGGTGACGTCCACGACTACGATCAAGAAACGGAAGTGGACCTGATGGTGACGCTACACGCATGTGACGTCGCGACGGACGTTGCCTTAGCCCGTGCCGTCGATTGGAATGCCTCCGTCATTCTCAGCGTACCGTGTTGTCAAAAGGAACTGAATCGGCAACTGGAATGTTCACCGCTTGATGTGATGCTTCAACACGGATTAATAAAAGAAAAATTTGCATCGCTTGCGACCGATTCAATTCGAGCGGAATTGTTGACGCTCGTTGGTTATGAGACTCAACTGTTAGAGTTCATCGATCTTGAGCACACACCGAAGAATATCTTGATCCGCGCCTATAAAAATCAGAAACGGCCATCAGAAGAAAAAATCGATCGGTATCTGGCTTTTCGGAACCTGCTTCAAGCACAACCTTACCTCGAACGTGAATTAAGCGACAGACTTGGACAGATTTCATCGAAACTCGTACAATAAAGAAGACAACGAAATAAGGGGGAAATAATACAATGGATTTTCAAATGTATTTTGAAGATGTCGTTCAGACGGCACGTAAAGAAGCAGCAGCTGCAGGTTTTGAAGAACTGACGACTGCTGAAAGCGTCGAGGAGGCAATGAAACGTGAAGGACTGACACTTGTCCTCGTCAATTCGGTTTGTGGATGTGCAGGGGGGATTGCTCGCCCTGCGGCAGCCTACATCAACCGGATGGAAGGTGTGAAACCGGATCATTTCGTGACCGTTTTTGCAGGACAAGACCGGGAAGCAACGGATCGTGCACGTGAATACTTCGAAGGATATCCACCATCATCACCATCATTCGCCTTGATGCAAGATGGAAATATTCTTTCAATGGTCGAACGGTTTGATATTGAATCCTTTACGGCAGAAGAAGTCGTCGAGAAGTTAGAATCATTGATTGAAATTTACGCGTAATCCATTAAAAGCGCTGTTTCTGCATCTGGAAACAGCGCTTTTTTGTATGAAGTCGCTACCCTACTCATTCAAAAAGACACCAAACGAAAATAATTGAAAGCGTTATCAAAAAAATATTTACCGGAAGATAACAAAGAAAATACAAGTTTTATGCATTATTTATATATAATTATGCTTTACAATGAATAAATATTCGTATATTCTAAAAGCAATAAATCAGGTCGAACTTTTTAGTATTGAATTAGAAAAAAACATAAGTCATACTATTGTTAAAGTTCTGACAATTGAGCGTTGGAAGGGGAATTTATTGATGAAAAAATTAGTAGCAACGGCAATGGCAGGCATTCTCGCCGTCACGATGGCAGCATGTGGCGCATCAGAAGAATCAACAGGCGGTACGACAAAGACGAGTGACAAAGTATTGACGATGGGAACGTCGGCAGATTACTTCCCATTTGAATACATCGATACAGCAAAAGGTGATGACATCGTTGGTTTTGATGTCGCAATCGCCAAGGAAGTCACAAAAAATCTCGGGTATGACCTGAAAATCGAAGACATGGAGTTCGGAAGTCTGCTCGGAGCACTCAGTGCCGGTCGTGTCGACTTCGTCATGGCCGGTATGACACCGACGGATGAACGAAAAAAGAATGCGGACTTTACGGATATTTACTTTGAATCGAAAAACCTTATCATGACAAAAGATAAAGCGATCAGTGCAGATGACGAACTAAAAGGGAAAAAAATCGGGGTTCAACTCGGATCGATCCAGGAAGCATTAGCGAAAGATCGTTACAAGGACAGCGAAGCCGTTTCGTTAAACAAAATTCCGGAAATTATTCAAGAATTGAACACAGGACGGATCGATGCCTTGATCATCGAGGATGCGGTTGCCGTCAAATATATGGATCAAGATGATTCGTTGAAAACATACCAAATCAAGGAAGATGGTCCAACGGGTTCTGCTGTTGCCTTCAAAAAAGGGGACAAGATGCGTGACGAGTTCAATACGGAGTTGAAAAAGATGATCGACAACGGGGATATCGATAAACTCGCAGAAGAATGGTTCCAAAAAGAAGCAAAATAAGAGTAGTGCATAGGGGTGGGGGTAACCCCATCCCTTTTGTGCGACGTTAGGAGATTGGTTATGATAGACTTTACAAAGATTCAAGATTCAATCCCATATATTCTGCAAGGAATTCCGGTTCTGTTTCAAGTTGTCGTCGTCGCGGCCATCGCTGGGATGATCATCGGTATCGTCGTCGCGGCTCTCAAAATTACGAAAAGTAAGCTTCTTCGATTCGTCGGTCACGCCTATACGGCCGTGTTTCGTGGGACACCGCTCATCTTACAGCTGGCCATCATTCATTTTGGATTGCCGCAATTGACCGGGTACGTCACGACCGGGTATCAATCGGCGATCATCGCCTTCTCCTTGAACTCAGGCGCCTATATCTCGGAAATCATTCGGGCCGGGATTCAAGCGGTCGACCGCGGACAATGGGAAGCAGCGGATGCCCTTGGTATTCCTTACATGAAACAGTTACGGTCCATCATCCTGCCGCAAGCCTTTAAAAACATCTTGCCGGCCATCATGAATGAATTGATCACATTGACGAAGGAGTCGGCGCTGATCTCGACGGTTGGTGTACTTGACGTCATGCGCCGGGCACAAGTCGTCGGTGGAGAAAAAGCATTATACTTTGAACCGTTGTTATTTGCAGGATTCGTCTATTTCGTGCTTGTCATGGGATTGTCCTTGATTGGTCAACAAGTCGAAAAAGCTATGAGAAAGAGTGGGTAATCAGATGGAACCTATGATTCAAGTTACCGATCTATATAAACAGTTCGGAAAATTAGAAGTATTAAAAGGCATTACGACAACGGTCGGACGGGGAGAAGTCGTTGCCGTCATCGGACCGTCCGGGTCAGGGAAATCAACCTTTTTACGATGCATCAATCTGTTAGAGAAACCAACCGGAGGTACGGTAAACGTCGCTGGTTTTGAACTGACGAAACCAAAGGCAAATATCGCGAAAGCCCGTCAAAATATCGGAATGGTGTTTCAACAGTTTAATCTCTTCCCGCATAAATCGGTGCTCGATAACTTGATTTATGCACCGATCAACGTGTTGGGGTTATCGAAGGAAGATGCCGTCAAACGGGCAGAGGTGTTACTCGAACGCGTCGGCTTGTCAGAAAAACGGGATAATTTTCCGAATCAGCTGTCCGGTGGACAAAAACAACGGGTTGCGATCGCCCGTGCGCTTGCGATGGAGCCCAATGTCATGTTGTTTGATGAACCGACGTCAGCGCTCGATCCGGAGATGGTCAATGAAGTGCTCGACGTCATGAAACAGCTGGCCGAAAGTGGGATGACGATGGTCATCGTCACGCACGAGATGGGTTTCGCAAAAGAAGTTGCCGACCGTGTTTTATTCCTCGATGAAGGGATCTTGATGGAAGAAGGCAGTCCCATCGAATTGTTTGATCATCCGAAGACCGATCGGGCAAAAAAATTCTTAGAAAAAGTATTATGATGCAAAAGGGGCTGACTCAAAAGTCAGCCCCTTTTTAAAAGAGGAGGACGTATGTTGATCAAGGAAACGGAACAGTTTGTCAAAACATTTCATGCGAATGATTTTTCAGGACATGATTATGCCCATATCGAGCGTGTCCGGAAGATGGCGTTACGGATTGCAGCCCGTGAAGGGGGAGACGTCCGAATCATCGAACTCGCGGCACTACTACATGATGTAGCAGACAGCAAGATCGGTGGAACGAGTTCACGGGTCGATTCGTATCTGACACCCCGTGTATCGACGACCGACCGTCACCATATCCTTGACATCATCAACAGCATGTCCTTTAAAGGGGGAGACCGGCCGCCGATGCAAACGCTCGAAGGAAAAATCGTCCAGGACGCGGATCGGTTGGATGCGATTGGGGCGATTGGTATCGCCCGGACGTTTCAGTTCGCTGGACAATTCAAGGAACCGATGTATAGACCTGAATTAACCGCTCGACAAGCGGGAGACCGGACGAGTCCGACAAGTGCCTTGCATCATTTTGAGGAGAAGTTGTTACGGTTAAAAGATTTGATGAACACGCAAACGGCCAAAACGATGGCGGAAGACCGCCACGAATATATGGTGAAGTTTGTGGAACGTTTTAAAGAGGAGTGGAGCGGCGATTGATGGCAACAAAACAGAGCTCCATTCCATTGTTGGAACGGAGCTCTGTTACTTAACTTAAGATGACGGCGGTAATCAAACCGAGTGAAGCGAACAGACCGACGATGGCGCCACCTTCCTCGTGAGCTTCCGGCATCATCGTCGAGGCAAGCATCGCGATGATCCCTCCACTCGCAAAAGCGCCGATCATCGCAAATTGCATGTCAGGCAACTCAGCTAGGATCGAGTAACCGGCAAGCGAAGCAAGAGCGGAAATCAACCAGACGAGTCCCCACATCACAAGTATTTTTTTCTTGGAAAAACCATCTTTTTGTAAGCCGGTCGTACTCGATAGTCCTTCCGGAATATTGCTGACGAAAATCGCGGCGACGAGAGCCGCACTGACGTTTCCGGACAGTAGACTTGCCCCGATCATGATCGATTCCGGAATCGCGTCCAGAATCGTCCCGAAGAAGATCGCCGTTCCGGTGCCTTCATTCCCGCCGGATGACCGTTTTCGTTTACTCGCTCCACGCGAAGAGACGAACATGTCAAACGCCGTAAAGACTAATGAGCCGACGATGAAGGAGATTCCGACGACCATCGTCGTTGACTTATTTAAAGCCTCATCGAGCAATTCAAACGTCGCGGCCCCAATCAGAATGCCTGTTCCAAACGACATGACATAACCGATCAACCGTTGTTTCAGCGGGACGAATAAACCAATCAAGGCCCCAATGACGACGGCGCCACCGGCAATCGCCCCCCACATGAATGCTATTCCCATCCAATCCATCTCCTTGTCCAATCGATTACCTGTATTACTATTTTCCTAAAAAAATGATTGATAAACATAGCTAGTTAAAAAAGAATAAACGAGCCTGGAACCAAAAAAGTCTCCCGTCGACGAGACGAGAGACTGACTGGCTCCTTAAAACGGTTGTTTATTTAACCAATGTCCACCATCGAGGGCGATACATTCCCCATTTAAGTACCGTGCTTGATCGGACAGCATCCACGTCGCCAGGTCGGCAATTTCTTCCGGGGTCCCGAAGCGTCCGAGGGGGACGTTCCGACGGATCCGTTCCGCATGTTCCGGGGACATGGCGAGTTTGTCGGCACCGCCAGTCCGTTCGATCGGTCCCGGGCTGATGGCATTGATGCGCGCTTGATATTTGTATCCCCATTCAACAGCCAAGGTTCGCGTCAGATTCAAGACGCCTGCTTTTGCTGCTGCGCTGGGGGCGACCCCGGGACCTGCCTGCCAGGCGTAGGAAGCGACGATGTTCAGAATCTGTCCACCCGAGACCCCATCTTCTTGCCAGCCTTTGACGAGGGCATGGGAACAGTTAAACGTCCCGTTCAGGACGATATCGATGACCGTTTTCCAGCCGTTTGGCGATAATTCATCCGTCGGGCAGATGAAATTACCCGCAGCGTTGTTGATCAGCGCTTCGAGTCGACCAAATCGATGCCGTGTTTGATTGACGGCTGCCATGCACGCTTCCGGATCACGCACATCCATCTGGATGACGGCATGTTCTCCTTGGATTTCCTGCAACGCGATGTCCATTTGGTGTAATCGGTCTGCATCCCGACCGGTCACGACGACATTCCAACCGGCTTTTTTTAAAGTAAGAGCCATCGCTTTGCCCATTCCGCTCGTGCCACCCGTTACGAGTACTGTTTTTGTCATACATAAAACCCCCTTTATGAACTGAATGAATAGCCATTCAATTTATGTATTCAAAAAAGAAGGAGCAAACTCCTTCTTTTGTCGTGAATTATTCTACTGCTAACGCCGTGTTCGTCAAGACAGGAACCACTTGTTTCTTACGTGAAACGACACCTTCTAGATAGAGAAGGTGATTTGTCGCATCGATTCCGAAGGCACGTTCGACAAGTGAAGCTTCCGGTCCGAGGACAAGAGCAACGGAGTTGTTCGTCAAGATGTCCGTCACGAGTAACATGTACAAATCAAGGTCTTTTTCAGCGATCAATGATTCGATCCGTGCTTCGAGTTCTTCTTGACGCAATAGGACTTCTGCCGTATCGACCGTGTTCGCCTGTGCGATCTCGACTTTGAAAGGTCCCATCGTAAATTCTTTTGCATCAAGCGCAATCAATTCATCGATTGATTTTTTCGACAAGTCCGCACCGGCCTTGAGCATATCGAGACCGTAGACGTTGGCATCGACACCTGCAATCATTGCGAGTTCACGTGCTGCGATGACGTCTTGTTCCGTGCATGTCGGTGATTTAAATAATAAGGAGTCCGAGACGATGGCAGACAACATCAAGCCGGCAATTTCGGGTTTGATGGCGACACCGTGTTCTTTATACATCTTGTTTAAAATCGTTGTCGTACAGCCGACAGGTTCAGCGCGATAATAGAGGGGATCAGACGTCTCGAAATTGGCGATCCGGTGATGATCGATGACTTCTGTCACCGTGACGGCATCGATGTCATCGGCACTTTGTTGACGTTCGTTGTGATCGACGAGAATGACGTGTTGCGCTTCTTTTGATACTTCTGTCACAAGGCGAGGGCGTGCCACTTTGAAGTAGTCGAGTGCAAATTGTGTTTCACCGTTGATGTCACCAAGGCGAATCGCTTCCGCGTGAACACCGAGTTCTTTTTTTAATTCGGCATAGGCGATCGCTGATGCAATCGTATCCGTGTCCGGATTTTTATGACCAAATACTAAAACTTTTTCCATGTGTATTCACTCCTAAATGATTGATGTCTCGCCCATTAGTGTACCATAAGTCCGATTTAGACGGCGTCCATTTTGACGAGGATCCCAGCGATTTTTTCGCTCCAATAGGGATCAGAGGCATAAAAGACGTTCATCCCGCCTGCCTTGTTCCCAAGAAAAGCACCTCGGTAATACTTCCCGTCTTCAGCCAAATAATCCCGGGCGATGAAACGGCCGGTCTTCCGGATTGAATCTTCAAAAGACGTATAGGCAGTCGCATTTTTGCCTGGAGCGATATCGGTCGCATTGACGCCAAACAGATTAAATTTATCCTGCGCAATTTCCGAGCGTCCATAATTGGATTCATGAATCGCATGGGCGAGCAGATAGGCGGCATTGATCTTAAAATCACGTTCCACTTGCTTGAATGTTTTGCCGGTGCCGATCAGCGGGCTGTCCGGTGCATTTTTCCGAATGTACGCATCAAGTTGTTTAGCGGTCAGGTCAGTCGCTTGACGTAAGTCTTTTGTCAGTGTTTTTGATTCCACGTACTTCGTCGTTCGTTCCGGTAACGAGGCAGGTGCTTGACCGGCTGTGATCAGTCCGCCGAGTCCCGCATCCGCGACGATGTAATGTAAGAGACGGTCGCCTTGTTTTTCATAGTAGGACTGATGACTGGATTGTTCAATCGGATAAAGCGTCAAGCGATCCGACGCGACGTAACCGGTCAGACCGGCAATCTCGATTCGACTGACCGAGTCCGTATACGCCAGCAGGGACAACCGGCTACCGGGCGCGACATAGGTTTGACGTTTTTTTAGCGAACGATCGGCATAGATGTTTAACGTTTGACCGGCATCGACAATCCCGATCCCACTTCCGGTCAAGTAGAGGTAACGATCATCGGATGTTCGTTTGACCGCACCACGTCGTTCGTTGAGGAATGTTTTCGCTTCGTCAAAGGAATCAAATTCTTCTTCTTGGATGACCTTTCCGTCACGGTAGAGTTCAGCGATATAAGGGGAGGCCGGAGAAAGAATCGTCTGGGGTTTGTCCCGCAGCAGCACAAATAACAAGATGCCGAGCAAAAAGAAAAAGAGTAGTCCTTTCAGAGAGCCTGTTCGACGGACGGGGCGAGTCGGGCGGATGATACGTTTAGTCAAAAAATCACGTCCTTCAAAAAAATCAATCGACAATCTGGGTAAAGAATAGGTAATCTAACAAAGAATGGAGGGGAATCTGTGGTTATTGGATATCGAACATTAAAGACCGCCGTCGCAGCGGCACTCGCCATGTGGATTGCGGAGAGGATGCAGCTGGATTATCATGTGTTTGCCGCCATCATCGCCATCCTGAGCATTCAAGCGACGCGGAAAAAATCATTCCGTGCCTCGTATGAACGGATCATGGCCTCACTGTTGGCAATCGGGATTGGGTTTGTCATCTTCGAAATCATCGGTTATCGACCGATCGCGCTTGCACTTTATTTCATTTTATTTCTTCCGCTCACCCAACGCCTCCGTCTTCAGGACGGTTTTATTACCAGTGTCGTCATTCTGACCCATCTCTACACGGCCCGTCAACTGAACCTTGCCATCTTCTTGAATGAGATTTATTTGTTACTGATCGGGGTTGGCGTCGGACTACTCGTCAACATGTATATGCCGAGTCTCGACCGGACGATCTCAGACCGCCGTCGCCAAATCGACCAACGGATTGCCGCCTTGTTTTTCGAAGTAGCGGCCGCAATCGAGACGGGACGGATCAATCAACATTCGTTGACGTTACACGAAACGGAACGGTTATTGAAAGAAGGGAAAGAGGCATCCTTAAAACGGATGGGGAATGCAATCGGCAGACGAAATGACGACGAAGACTATTCCTACTTCCGGATGCGGGAACAACAATTTGAACTGTTGAACGGGATTGTCCGGAACGTCGATGACCTTGTCCTTGTCGTCGAAGAAGGAAAAAAAGTCGCCGACCTGTTTCGGACGATTGGTGACAATGTCCGACCAGATGCCGACGCAACGTTATTTTTGACAGAATTAGAACGATTACTCGAAGAATTCCGGGCATCGCCGTTACCGACGACGCGGGACGAGTTCGAAGTCCGATCCGCGCTGCTCCACATGTTGCAGGAAACAGAACAATACTTACAATTGAAACAACGATTTGTCGATCAGAAGAGATAAAACATCGTCGATGCAAAGGTTCCAATCAGGAAAATCGCTAAAATCGTAATCGTCGTCCATTTGATGATCCGTTGTTGTTTTGATGGTTTTGACATACAAAAACCACTCCTTTCGAATGAAATGTGATTATAGCCATTGTACAAACAACGCTTCTGAAGTGCAAATCGACCTTAAAATGGTATACTAACAAAGCGCTAGATGAACTGATAAATCGAGGAGGAATGCAACATGGTCAATGAGCAACGTGTGCTCGACACATTTTTAGAATTGGTCCAGATTGATTCGGAATCAAAAGAAGAGGCCCGCATCTGTGCCCACTTGAAAGACACATTCACGGCACTTGGATGTGACGTGTTTGAGGATGATGCCTCAACGAAAACCGAACATAAAGGAAATAATTTGATCGTCACGCTTCCGGCAACAAAAGAAGGTGTCGATAAAATTTATTTCACTTCCCATATGGATACGGTTTTTCCAGGTCAGGGAATCAAACCAATCATCGAGGATGGATACGTCAAGACGGACGGTTCAACGATTCTTGGAGCCGATGATAAAGCCGGACTGGCTTCATTAATCGAATTGGTTCATGTCTTGAACGAAACGAAACAACCGCACGGCAAGATTCAATTCGTCATCACGGTCGGCGAAGAATCTGGGTTAGTCGGTGCGATGGTCTTGGACCCGTCTAAAATTGATGCCGATTATGGGTTCGCCTTAGATTCAGATGGAAAAGTTGGAGACATCATCACGGCTGCCCCGACACAAGCCAAAGTGAATGCCAAAATCTATGGTAAAACAGCGCATGCCGGTGTTGCTCCAGAAAAAGGGATTTCAGCGATTACGATTGCAGCCAAAGCAATCGCTAGAATGCCGCTTGGTCGAATCGATGAAGAGACGACGGCCAACATCGGACGTTTCAGCGGTGGGGGACCATCAACAAACATCGTCTGTGATTATGTCGAAATCTTTGCGGAGGCCCGTTCGCTTGTCGCTCCGAAAATGGAGGCGCAGACAGCGAAGATGAAAGCGGCGTTTGAAGACGTGGCAGCTGAGTTTGGTGGACGTGCGGAAGTCGAAGTCAAAGTCATGTATCCTGGTTTTAAATTCGAAGCAGGGGATCAAGTGGTCGAAGTCGCGAAGGCGGCAATCACACAACTTGGACGGACTCCACGTCTTTTACAGTCTGGTGGCGGATCAGATGCTAACGTCATCGCAGGATTCGGTATCCCGACGGTTAACCTGGCAGTTGGTTATGAAGATATTCACACGACGAACGAAAAAATGCCGATTGAAGAACTCGTCAAAACGGCAGAACTATGTGTGACATTGGTCGATTACATCACAAATAAATGATGGAACACTAAAAAGAGTGTACCGCGACATTGCGGTACACTCTTTGTTCGTTTACGATTAAGTTAATTGAGGACGTTCGAAATATTCCATTGACTCAAGAATTAGTTCTTCCGTACATAGTAAGACCGTTGCGATTTCTTGAAGTTGAATCGATTTTCCGTATTGTTGCCGATAGTTCTCGTTCAATAAACGAGCAGCCTGTACGACACGTGCATAAGTCCGTTCGATTTTGGTCATGGAAAAACCACCTTTCGAATCAGTATAGGTTCATTTTAACATGCTTTTGTCTGAGAAAGGTGTATTTTGTGTATAAAAAATGCTAATTTTGTGAAAAGGGGAAAAAGATGGAATTTTATTTTTTAGGGACAGGTGCAGGGATGCCGTCAAAACAACGGAATGTCTCATCAATCGCACTCCTGCATCCGAAAATGACATGGTTGTTTGATTGTGGAGAAGCGACACAACATCAGATGTTGCATAGCCCGATCAAGCCGCGGAAGGTCAGTACGATTTTTATCACCCATCTGCATGGGGATCATATTTTTGGACTGCCTGGTTTTATCAGTACACGAGCAGCACTTGAAGGAACGACACGATTGACGATCTATGGTCCAAAAGGGTTGCGAGAATGGTTGGAAGCGACCTTACGCGTGACAGGAACGTACTTACGTTATCCGCTCGACATCATTGAAGTCGAAGCAGGGCAAACGTACCAACAAGAAGGATTTCGAGTGACGGTCGAAGCACTGGAACATCGCTTTTTGGCGTATGGCTACCGTATTGAAGGGGAGGAAGAAAAAGGAGCATTGCTTGTCGAGGCGTTACAAGAGTTAGGGATTCCGTCTGGTCCACTCTATCGACGAATCAAGCAAGATTCGATGTTTGTCTTTGACGGGGTCGAGTATCAGTCAGCTGACTTTTTAGGAACGCCCAAACCGGGTGTGAAATTAGCTATTTTAGGAGATACAATACCTTGTGCCGGAAGTATCCGCTTGGCGCAAGAGGTCGATGTCCTCGTGCATGAGGCGACATTTGCTGATTCGGAAGAGGATCACGCCGGACGGTTCGGCCATTCGACGGCGCGGCAAGCAGCAGAGATTGCAAGGCAGGCACAAGCAAAAAAATTACTGTTGACGCATATTTCTGCTCGATACGTCGATCAGGAACAACGATTGGAAGCGGAGGCACGGGAAGTATTTCAAGAGTCATACCTCATGATGGATCACCAATCTGTCGTGATTAAGGGGTAAACAACATGGACTTTCTCATCCAATGGTCACTCTTTTTGTTGGCAAGCATCATTCTTGGTTTCTTTTTAGAAAAACGAACGGAAAAAGAACAGTATTTGTATTTGAAGTTTGTTTTTTATGCCTGTTTGGGAGCGGTTTCGTTTCCGGTATACGACATCCAGCTTCCGCTTGGCATCATCATATTTTTGATTGTCTTGCACCCGAAGAAAAATTCGCGTTATAAACGGTATATGGCCTTATTCGGATTTCTTTTTTTCCTGCTCCAATTAATTCTAGGACCGTTCGATACGTTTACACTTCGAGAAGAAACCCAGCAAATGGGTCAGGTCACGATCACGGACGAATCGTTTGATACTTTGATGGATCATATCGATCGGCGGATCGGGGATGATTCGTTACGACTGGAGCAAAGTCAATTGTTGTTTGATCAAGGTGGTAATCTGCGAAATGCAACGTTTGAATTGATCGCGAAAAGTCCCAAACGATTCATCCGGTACGAGGTGTCGTATCAAGAAGTCACGGGGACCTTAACGTATCGGCCGCGGGAAGAAGTATTGACACGTTCCTTGGAATCGTATTATCAAAAGTTGATCGATGCGTCGGCCTCGTTTCAGACGTTACAGACGTTGTCGATCAAACAGATTCTACACGAATCAAAAACGCCCTACGTCGAAATGGACCTCGATGGTCTGTACGAAACGTTCAGCTTACAGGATGCGACGGTATTGTTGATCAATGACAAAGGAGAATTGACTCCTTACGTCAACACAGGAGAAGATGTCCTCGCGAACGCTATTCGCCTGACCTATCTACGTTCTGACGGGCAATCGTTACAAGATAAAAAAATTCTTTTATATAATTATAGTTTTGAGACATCCAGACGAAAGGGAGTCGTACGATGAAAAGATGGATCCTTATCAGCGGTATCGTCCTGCTTGCAGGATGTGCGGACCAATCAGCAGATCAAGCAGCTGAACCAAAGACGTGTGAACGGTCGGTCGAAGTATCGGTAATCGATCATGCGCATGATAAGACGCTATATGAAAAAGACATGTGTCTCAAGGCATCCGAGACGGCGCTTGATGCGTTAGAAGAAACGAATCTTCCGGTCGTCAAAACCGGTAAGGGTGAGATGACTTATGTGACGGCAGTCGACGGCATTCGAGAAAAATCTGCCGGAGCGGGTAGTGGCTGGGTATTTGGTGTCAACGAAAAACCGGGACAAGTCGGTGCAGGAGCGTATGAACTAAAAGACGGTGACCGACTGGAATGGCGATTTGAAAAAGATGCAATGGCTTATTTTCAGTAAGGCAGAACGGGAGCGACTTCATCCGCTGAATGTCGCTCTTTTCGTAGTGGCGATGTTATCGGTCCCGTTCTTTCTACACACACATCTTAGTATGTTATTGCTACTAGTAGGACATGTGTTATTTTTCATCTGGCTTCGTCAGTGGGGAATCTTTCGTTATTTGTGGTTGCCGCTGATTTATATCGGGATGATGTACTTCCCACTTCTCGGTGGAGGTGCAGTTGACTCATATGGAATCTGGCTGACCGGTTTGAAGGTTGCCGTGTTCGTGACATCGAGTCAGCTCACCTTTACGTTGGTTCGGTTGGAACAGATGGGTCCTTTGTTTCGGATTTTGCCGCGTCTGACCCGTTTGACCGGGATGGTTTTAGCCATCTTACCGTCGTTACTACGGACTTGGCCGGAAGTGAAGATGAGCCATCCGAATCAGCCGTTAGCAGTCAAGATGGAACGGGTCGCACTCTATCATCTTTTACCGATTGAAGCGGTCCCAAGTGGATTACGACACTTTAATCGGGCTGATTTTTTCATGGGCCTACTAATCGGGATCCTGTTTTTATTGATGAGGACGCCCCTTGCACCCGGAGCCGCTGCTTTTTTGCCCGTACTGCTGATTTTCTCAAAAGGAGGGATGCGTGATGCCTACTATCATTACAAACGAAAGCGGCTCGCTTGAGTTACTTGAACAATTAGCCGGTGCCGCTGGGGCACAGGTCCTGTATCCTGACCGTTTGTTACATGGTCGCGTCCGGGACGTACTGGCGACGAATAGTTTGTTTGTCGCGGGAGAACTGGCGACGTTACTTGGGTTAGAAGCTTTTTTTGATCGGGAGACAAGTGAACTGTCTTCCGGAGAACAGCAACTGGTGTCCCTTGGACATAGCTTGTCTTTTTTGCCCAAGGTGATTTTTTTAGCAGAACCCTTTTTATTTTTGGACCAGGTCCGCAAAGCCCGTTTGATGGCTTTGTTTAAAGACATCGAACAGCGATTTTCGTGTCACATCACCTACTCGGTGACACGGCAACAACCGTTGATCCGGAACCCTGTGCCGGAGCCTGTCATCGGGCCGGTCATCGACGAGATGTTTCGGATTCAACACCGGTATCCGTTACAGACCAAATATGCGTTATCGATCGAACGGTTATCCTTCCACTCAGGCGAGCGGGTCGCCTTGATTGGTGCCAACGGAAGCGGGAAATCAACGCTGCTGCGTCTGCTGCTAGGGGTCGATCGTCCTCTTTACGGTAAAGTGAAGCGGACCGGTGACAAACGCTACCTACCTGCACACCCGGCACTTGCACCTGCCGTGAGCGAACGAACACTTCCGTTCACCGAACAGAAACACCGGTTGTTGGAACAAATCACTTGGACGGAAGCAGCCTATTACTTTGATGAACCGACAGCTGGTTTGACGGATTCACAACGGATGCTCTTTATTCAAAAAATGTCTGAACATCCGCAGGCATTAATCGTCTTGGCGACACATGATCCGGATGTGATCATTCATGCCACTCGAATCGTCTATCTTGTACAAGGTGAGATTGCATTTGACGGTCCGACGTCGGTGTTCACCCAGCAGAGCAGGTTATACGCATGGGATTGATCCTATCCGCAGTCGTCGCCATCAGTGTACTTATCCTTCGTTTTGAGTCCCGTCCGGTTTCTGAACCGATGCTTCGTTTCGTAGCGCTCGTCACGGCGGCCGCAATCGCAGGACGGCTTGTGTTTTCCGGTATCCCGAATGTGCAGCCGGCAACAGCATTAGTCCTCTTAGTAGCGGCTTGTGTCAGTCCGGTGGTCGGAACGATCGTCGGCCTGCTTGTCGTCGTGTTGACGAGTCTGTTTTTAGGGAGCGGTCCGTTTGTATTGTTTCAAATCATGGCTTACGCAGCGATTTGTCTTGCTTGTCTCCTGCCGGGCATGCAACTCAGGTGGATGTTGTCGTTGTATGGTCTAGTCGCCGGCTTTTTGTATGGATGGATCAGTAATTTAGGTTTTTTGATTTTTACGGATTTTTCGCGAGAGGCGTTTTGGACGTTACTGCTGTCAGGGGGTGTGTTTGACCTGATGCATGGCGTCTCGAATCTGATTTTCATCTGGTTGTTACACCCGATTTTTTTACGGATTTTGCATTCGTTTGACGGAAATCAGGGTACATAATAAGTAATCCCATTAGATCGGAGTGAAGCGTGATGATCGGTTCGGCGCTGTCCATAACTTATCTCGTGTTGTTGTTACTTATTGCGGGTTTCGGTCTGTTATTTGGAAGTATTCTGTTGCTGAAACAAACAATTCGGGGACGCTATGCGGGGTTTTACCTGATTGCAGCCGCGATTTTTCCGGCGGCGATGCTCATCCATAGATGTCAACTTAAGAAAATGACTAACTTCTTTTGAAAGATGGTATGGAATACTAACCCTACGAGAGGAGTTTTTTATATGCCAG